>NZ_MUFM01000002.1:0-166328 GCF_001996125.1 Salinivibrio sp. PR932
TTTTATTAATTGCTTGATTTTATTAATTGCTTGAAATATATGGTTATTTAAACTTGGCATTGATTTTTCATGATGTTCTAGGCACACGCACAGATAAGGAGCGACCCATGACTAGAACATTATCGCCACGTTCACACGCGAGCTTACCGACCCCGAACCGAGCGGTACAAGGGCGTTGCCAGCGTCATTACCATGCCCATACGGAAAGAACAAAAGATCGCGCCACACACTGATTTCATCTGTTTGTCTCGTTAAAATGGCGCCAGTGTGATGATAAGGAGCAACCATGACTCAGGCGCAAACGTGGCAGCAGGTGCTAGCCAACGAGAAAGAGCAAGCGTATTTTCGCGATACGCTAGCCTATGTGGAAAAGGTCCGGGCCAGTGGTGTCACGGTTTTTCCTCCCAAAGAGGATGTATTCAACGCCTTTCGTTTTACTGAACTTGGTGATGTGAAAGTCGTGATTTTAGGCCAAGACCCTTACCATGGGCCCAATCAGGCCCATGGGCTCTGCTTCTCTGTATTACCCGGGGTGAAAACGCCACCATCGTTGGTCAATATCTATAAAGAGCTAGCGACGGATATCGAGGGATTTCAGATCCCTTCACATGGTTACTTGAAAAGCTGGGCAGAGCAGGGCGTGTTATTGTTAAACACGGTACTGACTGTGGAACAAGGAAAGGCGCACTCTCATGCCAAGCTAGGATGGGAGACCTTTACTGACCGCGTGATTGAGGCTGTCAATCAGCATGGTGACGGTGTGGTGTTCTTGCTTTGGGGCGCGCATGCTCAGAAAAAAGGCAAAGCGATTGATCGTACGCGCCATCATGTTTTAACCGCGCCGCATCCCTCTCCACTGTCAGCGCATCGAGGCTTCTTGGGCTGCCGCCATTTCTCACAAACTAACGCATTATTGCGCGAGCAAGGTAAAGCGCCCATTGATTGGCAACCCACACTGGATGATGCGTAGAAAGCCAAGTGATTGAGGGGCAAAGCCGTCTTGGTCAGATAAAACCTGACCAATAAAAAAGGTGCTCAGTGAGCACCTTTTTCGCATCCTTTTATCGGTGAGTTAATCAAGGTCCAGTTGAGAGAAATCGCCATACATATCGATTTCTTCCAATTCTTTTCTCAGTCGCTGTTTGTCCTTCAGCGCTTCAATTTCTCTCCATTTACGTTTGACTGGTTTTGCGCGTCCGCTGCGTTGTGGCTTGTCTTGCTCGAACATGTCGTTAAAGGCAAAGTTATCCATAGTCACCCCTTGTTCACCTTGCGGTTAGGTTTTAAATACCACAGCTCGCCCTACCGTAAAATTGAAGTATTTCTCATTTGTGGCAGATTGATGAACTTTTTATGAGAACGTCATCACTGAATTTTTAAAAACAGTGATGACCAGCACAGCCAAGGGCGGCCATCAATTGATCTTACCGGTCAGACAAGCGAAGATTGCGCCGCAGACAGCAATCACGACACGACGAGGGACAGTCATTTGAGCCTTTTAACCTTTATTAACGACCTGATATGGGGCTCGGTGCTCATTTATGTGCTGATCGGCGGTGGCGTCTTCTTTTCGCTAAAACTCGGTGGCATTCAGTTCCGTCACTTCTCTCATATGTTTTCTGTGATGCGTCATAGTCGCCGCCGCGACAGTTCGGGAATTTCGTCGTTTCAAGCTTTGTGTACTGGACTGGCCGCACGCGTCGGGACGGGCAATATGGCTGGTGTGGCGGTTGCACTCTCTCTTGGCGGACCAGGAGCGATTTTTTGGATGTGGCTGATGGCGTTTCTGGGAATGGCGACTGCCTTTGCGGAAAGTACCTTGGCACAGGTCTATAAAGTCCGCGATCCGGATGGCTACTTCCGAGGCGGTCCGGCTTACTACATGGAGCATGGCCTAGGGATGCGCTGGATGGGGATATTATTCTCGTTGCTGTTGATCCTTGCCTTTGGTTTGGTGTTTAACTCGGTTCAAGCGAATTCGATTTCACAGGCTGCCCAAGTCGCTTTTGGCTGGCCGCCTGCCTATGTCGGTGCAGGACTGGCACTGGTTAGTGGGTTGATCATTTACGGTGGCTTACGTCAAATTGCGCGCACGGCTGAGGTCTTAGTTCCTGTGATGGCACTGCTCTATTTATCGCTGGCGTGTTATGTGATGTTGACCAATATAGAGCAAGTACCCGCCGTGATATCGCTGGTGGTTAAAAGTGCTTTTGGTCTTCATGAAGCCGCCTCTGGCGCGTTGGGCTACACCTTGGCGCAAGGAATGATTCAGGGCATTAAGCGTGGCCTTTTCTCGAATGAGGCAGGCATGGGCTCGGCGCCGAATGCCGCAGCCTCCGCCACACCCTATCCGCCTCATCCAGTTTCTCAAGGGTATGTACAAATGCTGGGAGTCTTTGTCGATACTCTGGTGATATGTACCGCAACCGTCGCAATTATTCTGCTATCCGGGGAGTATATTCCCGGCGGCGAAGTCACGGGGGTCGAACTGACACAGCGTGCCTTGAGTGCACAGGTCGGCGATTGGGGCGAGCAATTTGTGGCGGTGGCCATTTTCTTCTTTGCGTTTACCTCCATCATTGCCAATTACTCGTATGCAGAAACCAATTTGTTGTTTATCAATGGTCGCTTGCGTCCGGCACTGCCTTATTTTCGAGCATTGGTATTGGGCATGGTGATGTTTGGCGCGCTGGCCGAGCTCCCCTTAGTGTGGACGCTAGCGGATGCATCAATGGGCATGATGGCCTTGGTGAACATGATTGCGATCTTATTGCTGTCTGGCATTGTTAAGCGCTTGGCAGCTGATTACCACACCCAACGTTCGTTAGGGCGAGTGCCTGTGTTTGATAGTCGCCGTTTCCCTGAGCTTCACAGCCAATTGGACGAAAAGGCTTGGCCTTTGCCCAAGCAGTGACCGTGATGCGGTGGCTTTTTTATGCTGGAATGATAGTCTTGGCAACAGACAGATAACATAAGGGTTAGCAAGATGCTGATTGTGGTCTCCCCCGCGAAAACATTGGATTATGAGTCACCATTGCCGACGCAACGTCATACCCAACCCATGCTGACTGAGCACTCTCAAGCATTGATCGAGGTATGTCGTCAATTAACGCCCGCCGATATCGGTGCGTTAATGAAGGTGAGTGATAAAATTGCCAGTCTGAATGCGGTCCGTTTTGCCGAATGGTCTCCAACCTTTACCACTGATAATGCACGCCCTGCGGTACTGGCGTTTAAAGGGGATGTTTATACGGGTCTGGATGCCACTTCAATGTCTGAACAGGACTTTGATTGGGCGCAGGCGCATTTCCGAATGCTGTCGGGTTTGTATGGCCTATTGCGGCCATTGGATTTGATGCAACCTTATCGCCTTGAAATGGGCACTAAGCTGGCGACATCGCGCGGTGATAACTTGTATCAGTTTTGGGGCGATATCATCACTGAGACATTGAATCGCACCTTGGCAGAGCAAGGTGATCGATTACTGGTGAACTTGGCCTCCAATGAGTATTTCAAAGCGGTAAATAAGAAAAAACTCGACGGCGACATTGTGACCCCTGTCTTTAAAGACTGTAAGAATGGTCAATACAAGGTGATCAGTTTTTACGCCAAAAAAGCCCGTGGCATGATGGCGCGCTATTTGATTGATCAGCGTGCGACATCCATTGAAGCTATCAAGACATTTGATGTTGGCGGCTACTATTTTAGCGAGGCACATTCCAAAGGGAATGAGTTGGTCTTTTTGCGTGAAGAACAGTAACGCACTGGCAATAAAGTAACGACAGCCCCGCCAACACAGAGCTGTGTCTAAATAAAAAAAAGCCCCAATGGGGCTTTTTTTACCGCTTTCAGTTAGTGAAGAATGCGGGCGCGAATCGTGCCTTCAATCGCTTTCAGCTTTTTCAGTGCTTTATCAGCCTGTTCGGTTTCGACATCAATCACCACATAACCAATTTTTGCGGACGTTTGCAGATATTGTGCGGCGATGTTGATGCCTTCATCGGCAAAGGTGGTGTTGATTTTGGTCAACACACCGGGACGGTTCGCGTGAATGTGGAGTAAACGAGAACGCCCTTGATGCTCAGGCAGTGACACCTCTGGGAAGTTGACACAAGAGAGTGTCGAGCCGTTATCAGAGTACTTGATCAACTTGCCTGCTACCTCAAGGCCAATGTTTTCCTGCGCTTCTTGTGTCGAGCCACCAATGTGTGGGGTGAGCAGCGCATTATCAAAGGCCTGCAGCGGTGAGCTGAAGGGATCATTATTGGTTTTAGGCTCAACAGGGAATACATCAATCGCCGCTCCGGACAAATGATTGCTCTCAAGCGCGCCACATAGGGCATCAATGTCCACTACTGTACCGCGTGAGGCATTAATAAAGATAGCGCCGGGCTTCATACGGGCGAATTCTTCACTGCCAATCATGTTTTGGGTGCTTTCGGTTTCCGGGACGTGCAATGAAATTACATCACTGCGGTTTAATAATTCGGTCAGCGAGTTGACTTGTACGGCATTTCCGAGTGACAGCTTGTTATCAATATCGTAATAACAAACGTTCATGCCAAGGTTCTCTGCCAAAATACTCAGCTGCGTCCCAATGTGGCCATAGCCGATAATCCCCAATACTTTTCCGCGTGCTTCAAACGAGCGTTCGGCGGATTTCTGCCATTCGCCACGATGCGCCTTTGCATTCTTTTCCGGAATGCCGCGTAGCAGCAGCAGGATCTCCCCGAGCACTAATTCGGCGACGCTGCGGGTATTTGAGAAGGGGGCATTAAAAACTGGGATACCACGTTGAGCGGCAGCGTCGAGATCAACTTGGTTAGTGCCGATACAAAAACAGCCGACCGCGACCAATTTTTTCGCCTTTGCGAAAACCGATTCAGTCAGCTGGGTGCGTGAACGCAAGCCGACAAAGTGAGCATCTTGAATCGCTTCTTCCAGCGCCTCACCGGTGAGGGAGCCTTTGTGATACTCAATATTGGTATAACCAGCTTGCTTGAAGGCCTCTAACGCTGTGGGGTGGACGCCTTCGAGGAGCAGAATTTTGATCTTATTCTTGTCCAGTGAATAGTGTGACATGCGGGCTGTTCTCTTCCTTAGAAACAATAGTGGTAGCAATGTTGCGCCTGAGTGCCGGGGCGCATCGTGACCCTGTGCCCTTAACGCGTCTGCTAAGAAAAAGCGGCTAGAGGCGCTGTCATTAGGCTGATCTCATTCGCGAAGCCGCAGGAGGGCGCGCGATGTGCCGGTATCAGAACAGTGACCAAGATAACAAAAATTTTGCGAAGGGGTAAGAATTATCCGTTCTAGACCATAAAAAAAGCACCTTAAAAAAGGCGCTTTTAACTTATTGATTACACCAAACGCAAACGTTTGGCTTTTGCGGGCGAGAATGAGCCTCTCACCGACTATGCATGATGGGTTATGCGTTTAGTCTGCAATTTTTTGCACGCCGTTTTCAGTGCCAGTTAAGACGACGTCGGCACCACGGTTGGCGAATAGGCCTACGGTTACCACACCCGCGATGCTGTTAATGGTATCTTCGAGCGCTTTTGGATCTTGGATTTTCATATTGTGCACATCCAAGATCACGTTGCCGTTATCGGTCACCACTCCTTGACGATAGCAAGGATCGCCCCCGAGTTTGACCAACTCGCGAGCCACATAAGAGCGTGCCATCGGGATCACTTCCACAGGAAGCGGAAACTCGCCGAGAACATCAACGTGTTTGGTGTCATCGATAATGCAGATGAATTTGTCTGCGATCGCCGCGACAATCTTTTCACGGGTGAGGGCCGCGCCTCCGCCTTTAATCATGTGCTTGCGCGCGTTGATTTCATCCGCGCCATCCACGTATACATCAAGACTTGCGACGTCGTTCGCATCAAACACCTCAATGCCTAGTGCTTTCAAACGCTCGGTGGATGCTTCTGAACTAGAAACAGCGCCTTTAATTTGCGATTTAATCGGTTCAAGGGCATCGATGAAGTAGTTGACGGTCGAGCCTGTCCCTACGCCAACAATGCTGCCGGGTTTGACATATTCCACCGCCGCTTCGCCCGCTGCTCTTTTTTTATCGTCTTGGTTCATGATCACTCCTAATGGGGGTTTTGGCGGCGATTATAGCGAAGCGTATCGACGCCGTCAGGATAGAGGTCGCGAATTCGTCGCTGACCAGTGCCAATGGTGACTGGGCGTTAATACGTGGGGAAGGGGCATGTCCCACTGCTCGGTGGGCAATTGGCCCCAGTGCTGACAGTCATGAGCAAGGCCGACCGCCGTAGCACTTGGGTGTGCACAGAGCGCCAAGGTACGATCATAGTAGCCACCGCCCATGCCCAGCCGTTGACCGCAGTCGTCAAAGGCAACCAAGGGTGTGGCAATCACCTCCAATTGATGGGTGGGTAAGAGATAGCGAATATCCAGCTTGGGCTCGGCGATCCCGTAGCGGTTCGACTGCATCGGGGTGGTCGGGGTGTAATGTAAAAACAGTAAGTGGCCCTGACTGAATGGATGGACAACAGGGAGATAGACAGACTTTCCGGCCTGCCAGCAGGCATTAATCAACGGCGCGGTATCAAGCTCACCATCAAACGATAAATATAAGGCAATATGCTGAGAGGCGATCACAGACGGCAAGGCCATAAAGCGTGTCATGACCGCGTGGGCGGCGCGCTCTTGCTGTTCAGCGCTCAGTTGCCGGCGGGCGTGTCGGACTTGTTGACGTATTTGCTGTCTGGGCTGCATAACTGTCCTTGATGCTAGCCTGTCTGGAAGAGGGCCCCGGGATGCCGTCGGGATCGAAGGCCCTTGAACCCGCTGGTTCAAGGCGGGCGGGCAGTACAAACCGTAGGCTTCTCGGTACGTGCCGAGCTTGCTCAGTAGCTTGTAACAACACACCCTTAGGTTTGCTTATCGGCTCAGGGACGTAGATCCGCTGACAAACACCCCAGGGAATTCGGGTTACTTACGCGGTCCTTGCGTGGCCATTGCTGTGTCCAACTTTGACGCCATCAGGGCGCTCCGTTGCTTAACCTGATCTTGGACGTCGACCAATGATTGCTTGGCTTCATTCAGCTCGTGGCAAACATTTAAAGCAGCAATGGCAATTAACTGCTCTGTGTTGGTTACTTTAGTGCGCTCAGCCAGTTGTTGCAACCGTTGATCGAACTCACTTGCTGCTTCTTTGAGCGCTTGTTCTTGTCCTGGTGGACAATTGACCCGAACAAAGCGATCAAGGATCTTAATTTCAACCGGTTGTGTGCTCATAATGGTTGGCTGGCTCCTCGTGCGGCCTCTTCTTCTTGGGCCAACGACACAGTAACAATGTCCGCTATTCTAGCAATTATTTTTAGCGATACACCACTTTGAAATACCTAAGCTGTGTATCTGCTGTCAATTTAGACATGGAAGCAGGCGATGAATGCTCTGACAGGTTGGCAGATGAGAGCTAAGCCGCAGTTTATGATGGCCAGTTGCTAAGCCGAGTATGAATTGATCTTTGTCATGCCCGTCGTGCAGCGCGTCGATTTACACTGCCAGCCACGATGAAACGATTTTATCCGTGCCTTCGTATCGGGAAAGGTATCAAAGCGTGTTTGCGTGCTTTTGATACGGGAGCGATTCAGCCACGCGGTGTGAAATGGTAGACTGTGGGTTTTATAACATGCACGACCAAGGGCAAGATTGTGACTGATACCCGTTTACCTCTTTATGCGCAAGCCGCGACGACTTTATCGGCAGATAGCCTTGCCGTCACACCCGCCGAAATGCATGGCTTAATCGCCGGTATGTTAAGTGGAGGTATGGCGCTGGAAGATGGGGGCTGGCTCACCATGCTTTACGACTATACCAACCAAGGTATGGGATGGCCGACTGAGGCCAAAACCCTCGCCATGCAAAGCTATCACCAGCTAAAAACACAATTGACCGGGGACGACTTAGATCTCGATATCTATGTCCCTGACGACGAGCAGGTTGGCGTAGTCGCTCGAGCAGAAGCCCTTGTCGAATGGATCAATGCGTTTTTAGCAGGGGTGGGGCTGATCGGTAAACAAGGCCGTCAACTCTCCAATGACGTCACCGAGGCGCTGAGCGACCTTAAAGCTATTGCCCAGCTTGGCATTGACGAAGACGGTGATATGCAAGAACAAGCGGAGCTGCTTGAGCAAGTTTGCGGGCATGTTCGCGTGTGCTGCATGGTGGTGCATGCTGAATTGGGTGCGCGTCCGGATGCGGATGAGACCCCAAAGACACTCCATTAATCAATGAATCAACATCGCTGACATGCGATGACCCCATACAGTATGGGATTAGGGACAGGTGGGATGAAAGCCTACGATATTATCATTGCCGGTGGGGCGATGGCCGGTGCCACGGCCGCACTCGCGCTGGATACATTAAGTGGTGGTCAGCTGCGTATTGCCGTGGTTGAGGCGATGTTGCCCGATCATGCCAATCACCCCGGGTATGATGCACGCAGTATTGCCTTGGCACAGGGAAGCTGTGCTGCACTGGAATCGCTGGGTTTATGGTCGGCGTTAGCCCCATTTGGCACCCCGATTCAGCATATCCATGTCTCGGACCGCGGCCATGCGGGGCAGACACAGATTGATGCGAACGCTCAAGGTGTTCCTTATTTGGGGCAAGTGATTGAGCTTGCGGATGCTGGCCGTGTCTTTCATCAGCAGCTCAGTCATCGCAGCGCCATTGATCTTTATTGTCCCGATTACGTCGAACATATCGATCGTGAGCAAGCGTCGGTAACTGTTAAGCTCAAGCAAGGAGAGACCTTGCAGGCAAAATTGCTGGTGGCTGCCGATGGCGGACGCTCGCCATGCTGTCAACAGCTGAAGATCGCGCGTCAGCAGCACGACTTCCATCAGGTGGCGATCATTGCCAACGTGAGCACCGCGTTGCCGCATCAAGGGGTGGCATTTGAACGCTTTACTCGCACAGGGCCGGTGGCGTTACTGCCGATGTCGCAGGGACGGTGCTCGGTGGTCTGGTGTGTGTCACCGGATGAAGTCGACCATTGGCTCACGTGTGACGAGGCGACCTTCTTGGACGGTTTGCAGACGGCCTTTGGATGGCGCTTGGGTAAACTTCTTCATGTTGGCACTCGGCATGCCTATCCGTTGGTGCTTAATCAAGTGGTGAGTCCGGTCAGCCACCGTGTGGCGGTGGTCGGCAATGCGGCACAAAGCCTCCATCCTATCGCGGGGCAAGGGTTTAATCTTGGTCTACGGGATGTGATCACGCTAGCCGAGGTTCTGACGGCAGCGTCAGCACGCGGCGAGGATCTGGGCGCAATGCCAGTCTTAACCCGCTACGCGCAACATAGAGAAGCGGACCGAGAGGCCACCATCGCCACCACATCCGGGTTAGTGCACCTGTTCTCTAACCAAAATGCGGTGTTATCAGCCACTCGTAATCTCGGACTGGGGTTGATGTCAGCTCTACCGAGTCTTAAACAACCTCTTATTCAACGCACCATAGGATGGGTAGCGCGCACATGAAGATGATCAATGCAGATATTGCCATCATTGGCGGCGGCATGGTGGGGCTCACCTTGGCGGCAGCGTTGGAACACAGCGCTTTACGTGTGGTGGTTATTGAAGGGAAAACCCCTGAGCCCAGCTTGGATACCATCCCGGATAACCGTGTGTCAGCCCTAAGCCGCGCCAGTGAACGCATATTGCGCGGCGTGGGGGCTTGGTCGGGCATTGAATCTCGCCGCATGGCAAGTTATCAAGCCATGCACGTTTGGGAGCAAGACAGTTTTGCCGAGATCGCGTTTGATGCACAAAGTCTGGGCCAGCGTGATCTGGGCCATATTGTTGAAAACCGTGTCATTCAGTTGGCGCTCCTCGATAAAATCAAACAGCAAAGTAATGTGACGTTGCTGATGCCTGAGCAGTGTCAATCGATGATGATGGGTGAGAGAGAAACCTGGCTACAGCTTGCCTCTGGTGGTGGTGTGACCGCTAAATTGGTGGTGGGGGCGGATGGCGCGCGCTCTTGGGTGCGAGGCCAAGCCAGTTTACCTTTGGTGCAACGCGATTACGGGCATCACGCGGTTGTTGCGACGGTTCGCACTGAGGTTGCCCATCAGGGCGTTGCACGGCAAATCTTCACGCCGGATGGTCCACTGGCTTTTTTACCGCTTAGTGATCCGCACCTTTGCTCGATTGTATGGTCGGTGTCACCGTGCTTGGCGCAGCACTATATGGATATGGACGACGCGGCATTTAATCAGGCTTTAACGGCACAATTTGATGTGACTCTGGGGCTTTGCGAAGCTGTGGGACCACGTGCCAGTTATCCATTAACCATGCGTTATGCACAGCAATTTGCCGCTGACCGTGTGGCCTTGGTGGGGGATGCGGCGCACACTATTCACCCACTGGCCGGCCAAGGGGTGAATTTAGGTTTGCTGGATGCTGCAGCGCTTGCTGAAACACTGATACACCTTGCTGAACAAGAAAAAGACATTGGCCTGCATGCGTCACTGCGCAATTATGAACGCTGGCGAAAAGCAGAAGCGGCGCAAATGATCGCCGCCATGCAAGGCTTTAGAAGTTTGTTTGACGGCGCTCATCCGATCAAAAAATTGATCCGTGGTGTCGGCATGCAGGCTGTGAATCATTTGCCGGGCGCTAAACTGCCATTTATTAAACGGGCGCTAGGGCTAAGTGGCGAGCTACCCAAGCTCGCCTGTGCAACATTTTCTGAATCGTCTAGCTGAGATTATTGGCGAATCGATATCTGTGTGCTAGTTGTTGTGTAGTTAATCAACCAAGTATTAGTGAACCACGAAGTCTGTTGAAACGACGATGTGTCACTGGGTGCAACAAGGAACAAAACTATGAGTGATATCCCATCAGAATTAAAATTTACTTCAACGCATGAGTGGGTGCGCCCAGAAGGCGATGGCTTGTTTACCATTGGTATCTCGGATCATGCGCAAGCCCTGTTAGGGGATATGGTATTTATTGATTTGCCCGACGAGGGCGACAGTTTTGATGCCGGAGACGATTGTGCCGTGGCAGAGTCTGTCAAAGCCGCCTCTGATATTTATGCGCCTATTTCTGGGGAAGTGGTTGCGGTAAATGAAGAGCTGGATGGTTCACCGGAATTGGTGAATAGCGACCCTTATGGTGATGGCTGGTTATTCCAAATTCGCGCTACCGATGAGTCTGAAATTGATGATCTCTTGGATGCGCAAAGCTACGAAGAAACCCTAGGGGAAGAAGACGACGACGAATAAGGTTGGCTGTCTTTGCGTCATCGTCAGGCCCTGCCTTTTGGCGGGGCCTGTTGGTTTAAGCTCGCCCTGGATGTGAATCAGTGGCGGTGTGTATTGACCGCGTGAGGCTGAGGCTCATCATGTATGGCTTGCTGATAGGCCTCACGTATCACTGCATTAACTTCTTTGACGGTTTGGTAGTGCGTGATGGTGGCGTCTTGAGGGGCTTTTAGCCAACCGTTTTCAAAATCAAAGCGTCCTCGTCCGGCAATATAAAGTCGACCTGAAAAAAGTCGCGCCACATGTTTTGCGACCAACCTTGGTACATAGCGATTAAAAACGCGCATAAACCCTTCTTGGATAGTTGAATAAACCTTGAGCCCTGTCCACTTTGCATGGTGGCTCTGAGGTGGTAACCATATTTAACGTGGTAACCATAGTTGTGATGTCGGGAAATATCGACATACAACGGCGCAGATTGTGCAAAGGGTTTGTGGCGAGGAGATGACAGCGTTATCGTACATCCTCAGTTTGGGATCTTTACCACAAATCAGCGCAGTTAAATGCGGGGACGCAACTGGGTTTTCCTCTCAGTGCCGTTAATGATGCATCGGTTAATGATTGCCCCAGCCACCCATGTGGATAGCTCAAATGATGCGGTGGTTGAATGGTCTCTGGAGAAATTGGCGTGAATCCCACGCGGCCATAAAACGCTGGGTCGCCATAGGTCATCACCAACTGATAGCCCTGCTCTTTTAGTGCGTTAAGGCCATACTGGATCAAAGACTGCCCAAGCCCCTGTTTTTGATAGCTTGGGTGGACCGCCATCGGTGAAAGCAGTGCCGCCTCGGGCATGGTTGGATAGCTTAACCGAGAAAAAAAGACTGCCCCAGCCAGCACTGAGTTATCGACCGCGACAAACCCAATCCATTCACCCTCTGGTGTGGTGTCGTGCAGCTGATGAATCAGTTGGCCAATCAGGTCCCCCTCATCCGACCCTTCGCTGTGAGTAAATGTCTCGCGGACCAGTTCAGCAACGTCATTGATGTTCACATCGGTTAAAGGTAAAAACTGCATCGCTTACTCCTTTCCATCGCAGGTTGGGTCGGCTTTTAGGGCATCGACTCGGGTTAAAACGGTCTCGGTGATATGGGCAATGAGCCACTGGGTTCGTGGGTGGGCACTGATTTGCTGTCGCCATGCCAGATGGATGTCAAACCCTGGCACATCAATGGGAGGTGCGCTCAGAGCAAGGGTGTCGGTATCGTCGAAATTATCGATACGTGCCATCAGTTCCGGAACAGTGCAAAGTAATTGGCGCTGTTTTAGCAATTGTCTCACGGTGAGAAATCGCTGCGATCCCATCACCACATGGCGTTGATAGCCTAACTTGGTCAGGGTTTGGTCGATAGGGCTGGTTAACTGACCTTGGGTGGAAACCAGCGCGTGTGGGGTTGCGACAAAATCGGCCAAACTAATGGGGGCGTGCAGCCCTGTGCTTTTGGGGTCAAACAGACAGACGTGCTGTTCGTGATACAAGTGCTGACTGGCTATGTTTTCCATCCCCTCAGGAAGCACGCCAATCACGACATCGACCTCATCATCCTCAAGCGCCTGTTGACAGCTTTTTTTGTCGACAGGGCGAAGGCTTAATTGTGCGTGAGGCAGATGAGTCGTAAAGCTATCAAATAAGGCGGGGGCAAAAATCAGCTCAGCATAATCCGTGAGCCCGATGCGCACCTGTCCATCGTAGTGTTGCGGCTCAAAGTGAGGTGGCACCAACACCTCGCTGGAGAGCGTATCGAGTAATGCCTGAATCTTAGGTGCGATATCTATCGCGCGGGCAGTGGGGACCATTTGATGGCCGCGGCGCTCAAATAAGGGGTCATCGAGCATCACACGCAAACGCGACAGGCTATGGCTCATGGCCGATTGCCCTAAGGCCAAACGCTCAGCCGCCCGGGTGACGCTGCGCGTTTCCATTAAGGTGATAAAGGTTACGAGTAGGTTGAGGTCGTATTTACGCCACTGTTTTTGCGCCATCCTTAGCCTTGACTCCTAGGGGGTATCGTCGCGACAAATGGCGGCGCGCAGAGGTTGGCAAAGTGCCACTAGGTCGGTCACTTTCACCCACAGCCCAGCATGCGGATCGCCACTGCTGATCGTGACACTATCGTGGTCGAAAATACGCTCTTCAAACACAATTGGCAGTGGCCGAGGTAAACCTAAGGGCGCGACCGTGCCAAGCGTATAACCTGTCATTGCTCGCACCTTGTCTGCGTCGGCCAGTGTCATTCGCCGACATGCTAACTGCTCGCGCACGCGCCGTGGGTCGACCTGACGATCACCGGGCACACAGGCTAATGCGTACTGGTTACCCATATCACGTAAAAGCAGCGTTTTTAGCATACGCGCCGGTAAGATCCCGCGCGCTGCCGCTGTGTCAGTGATGGATTGGGTAGCTTGCGATTGCCATAAAACCTCATAGGTCACCCCTGCCATATCAAGCGTGGCAGTGACGGCTGTGTGCAGTGGCATAGAGGCAGAAGAAGCGACCAAGGGTTATTTTTCCTCCTCGAGTGAATACGGGAGTGCGACGCGCTGCCAAATGGCGTCGGGCGCATCCGCGAATCGAAAGGCAGTGTCGTCGTCCAAGTTATTGGGTAAAACCACTAAGGCGGTTGCACGACCGTCTGAGTAGGCAGCGCCAGCAATGACGGTGCCGCCTGCTCGCCAATTGTCTCCTACCGCTCGTTCTACTTTATCACCCGGCTTAGGGGCCTGATCGGCTTGTCCTATCAATTTATACATGGCGCGTTTATTGATGCCACGGTATTTCGCGCGTGCGACCGTTTCCTGACCGGTATAACAGCCTTTGGTAAAGCTGATCGCATTCAGTACCTGCAGATTGAGGGATTGCGGAATAAACTCGCTTTTGGTGGCATCTTCAATGCGCGGCAAGGCAGCATCGACGTCGCATTGCTCCCATAGCGTGTGGTCAGCCAATAGGGCACTTTCCTGATAGGCTGCAACCAGTTGGTCCGCCGCAGCAGGACTGATGGCAAGCAACCAGCGGGTTGGCTCGAGCATCACCGCCGTGCCGTGTTCACTATGGCGCACGGCACCTTGAGCGCCGAAATGTTCTGCGATCACTTGTTCCGCCTGTTGGCCAACGACACCGAGCAATACATCTTCACTAGGCTGAAAGTCGATTTTCGAGAAGATGGCGTATTTTTTTATCTCAGTGAGTTGCGTTTGTGCAATCGACATTGGCTGCACCATGGCCAGACCGTCGCCGTGGTGGAAAAGCCGTAATACCGACCAGACTTTGCCTTTGGGATCGCAATGAGCCGCGAGGGTCGATTGATTTTTTTCGAGTTGGCTCAGATCGCAGGTCAATTGTCCTTGCAGATAGCTTTGAGTGTCGTCGCCGCTTACTTGCGTCAATGACCAGTTATCCAATGCGACCAAGGCCAAATCAGGCAGTGGGCTATTTGCATTGCGCTCGGCTGGGGTAAAGGCGACTGTTTGATACCATTCGCTCATAGAAATCACGCTCGCAGTTGAGAAAAACACAGAGTATGACACGTATACTAATCGTGCGTTGTCAGCTTGTCAGCCTTTGTATTGTAAGGGTATTGATGGCAAGCGACGTTGAATTGATAAACATCAGGGGATAGCTCTCATCTTCATCGCCGAGTTGAGAGGAAAAGTAGTCGCCCTCCGTTGGCGCTGATACTATGCATCCACTGACATCAGTGATTGAGGTAAACATGGTAAATACCGACGATAAACCACGGATCCGTTGGGCATGCCGCCGTGGCATGTTGGAGCTTGATGTAATCATTATGCCTTTCTTTGAAGCTTGCTATGACACCTTGAGTGACAGTGACAAGCAAGACTTCATCGCATTTTTAGAAAGTGACGACCCTGACTTGTTTGCGTGGCTGATGGGGCATGGTAAACCTGACGATCCTAAGATGAAATCTATCGTTGACAAGATTGTTGCCCATAACCGAAGCAAGCTTCGTACATAGTCAGCTCCGCTGTCCTCGCTATGTCGCTATTAGCCTGATCCTGTTCGGCGTGATAGCGGCATGGCTGATCACTTTTCACCTTACCCTTCCTTTGAGTGCCCGAGCCCTTGCGATTATTTACGTGATCCGCGATGGTCGAAGGTTCTACCACCAGTTACTGGCTAGCCAAGGCACCTTATCCATTGATCGCCATTTTTATGTTCAGCTGAATACCCAACCGAAAGGGAAAATGTCCTGTGTCTGGGCGACGCCTTGGTTGGTTGTCCTCGAGAATGCACAAGGGGAGTCGCGGATCTTTTTGTGGCGAGGCGGGATGCCGGACTATCACTTTCGTCTGATTTATCGTCACTGCTGTACGGCCGTTAGGGATAGTTTGTGACATTTTTGTGACGAGGTGTTTGCGCCGCTTTACTTTTACCCAGCTTGGCCGATAGTAAAAGGTGCACACAATGTGTAGGGCTATTGAAACTCTGAGTTTGGTTGTAGGGTGACTATGAATATAAAGCAAAAACTATTGCTGCTAACCGCGATGTCGGTGGTAGCCCTGTTGGCCGTGGCGGGTGTGGCATGGAAAGCGGAAAGCAAGCTTGGCAACATGCACCGTCAGTTAACCACAGTGTCCGATCTTGAAGTGATTCTGCTTAATTTGCGACGTAATGAAAAAGACTTTCTTGCCCGCATGGACCCTAAATATCTCTCCCGGTTTGATAACAATGTTGACGCCTTCAATAGCCTGCTCGGTGAACTGCGCACGGACAGTCAAGCGCTTGGCCTCGATACGCAAATCATTGGTCAAGTATCGACAGCGATGCAAGGCTACGCGCAGGGATTTCGTGACCTTGGCGCAGGTTACCAGCGTCTTGGCCTAGAGGCCGGACAAGGTTTGCGTGGTGATATGCAACAAGCTAGCGAGAAGCTGGTTGCGGCGACCCAAAACGATATTGTGCTGGAAAGCAGCGCGCGCCTATTGGTGGCGGAAGCGAAGCTGTTCGTTAATAGCAGCAATATGAGCCACATCGAGCAATATCAACGGCAATTGAAAGAACTGTCAGGTTACCTAAAAGGCGATCTATTAGCGGTATTCCAAGCGCACCACACGACGGTAAAGGCGGTAGTAAGGCAAAAAGAGCAACTGGGATTGGCGCATGACCAAGGCCTGTTGGGCAATATCCGTGGCAAGACCCACCAAGTTGAAGAGATGTTTGAAACCTTGAGTGAGTCTTACCAAAGCGCCATTACCAAGGCACAGAGAGAAACCATGGTTCTGACTGCGTCGATTGTTATTCTCTTGGCGCTGGTGATGACGGTGGTTTCTTTGTGGATGAATCGAGGGATTCAGCGCCGCATTTATAGCTTTAGTGAGAAAATGAGCCAGATCACGCAGCAAAAAGATTTGACGTTGCGGGCCGATGAGGCAGGTCGCGATGAAATTGCGGCGATGGCCAAAGATGTCAATCAGATGCTGGCTGGCATCCAAACCATGGTGACGGATGTGCGTTCTGCGGTGCAAGCGCTGCATCAAAGTGCCGAGCAAGTCGAGTCGCGTAGTCATCAAACTAGCTCTGCGCTAACCACCCAGTTAGATGAAACCACCCACGCTGCAACTGCGATGAACGAGATGGAAAGCACCATTCGTGATATTGCCAGCAATACCGACCAAGCGGCTGACAATGCACGTACCAGTTTGGGTCGCGCGCAAAATGGTCAGCAAGTGGTGGATGATACCCGCACCATGATCATGACTTTGTCAGAAACGCTCAGCAATACCAGCAACGAAGTGTTGGAGCTGAGTAAACTGTCCGAGACCATTGGGTCGGTGCTTGATGTCATCAAAGATATTTCCGAGCAAACGAACTTGCTGGCCCTGAACGCGGCAATTGAAGCGGCTCGAGCCGGTGAACAAGGACGTGGTTTTGCGGTGGTTGCCGATGAGGTACGTCAGCTGGCGACCCGTACGCGAGAATCGACCGATGAAATCGCCGGTATTATTGGCTCGTTGCAGGACCAAACTCAGTCGGTTGCGGAGCGCATGGAGCAAAGCCGCGAAGATGGGCAAACGTCTGTATCTAAAGTGGAGGCGGCTTCCCAAGAATTGGCGCAAATCATGGCTGATATGCAACATATCATGGACATGAGCACCCAGATCGCGACCGCCATTGAAGAGCAAAGTTCGGTTGCCAAAGAAGTGAACCAAAACGTGCATACCATCCAGGATATTGCCCAAACCAGTACCGATCGCGCCCAGCAAAACCGTGATGCAGCCCATCAGGTGGCGGAAGAGGCGGCGAACCTAGAGCGCGCGGTGAGCCAGTTTAAAAGCTGAGTAAGCAATGCGGTGTAGATTGAGTGCTGTTTCGTTAAATGAGAAAAGGCCAGCGTTTGCTGGCCTTTATTATTACCGTCACATGGTTAGCAAGGTTGATCCGGCACCAAAATGGTTGGTCCAGAGTCCGGTAACTGCTCTGGGTAATCAATGGTGTAGTGCAGCCCTCGGCTTTCTTTACGCTGCATTGCACATCGCACCATCAGTTCCGCCACTTGCAACAAGTTACGCAGCTCTAGCAAGTTATTCGACACGCGGAAATTGGCGTAATACTCGTGAGTTTCTTGCTTGAGCAGTTCAATACGACGCAGTGCGCGCTCCAGACGCTTGGTGGAGCGAACAATCCCCATATAATCCCACATGAACAAACGCAGCTCGTGCCAGTTGTGCTGGATAACCACTTCTTCATCGGAGCATATTACTTGGCTCTCATCCCAAGCAGGGAGCGGAGCAAGCGGCTCAACATGGTCTTGGTGCGCTTTGATATGTTCAGCGGCAGACCACGCGTAGACCACACACTCCAGAAGCGAATTAGACGCCATCCGGTTGGCGCCGTGCAAGCCGGTATAGCTCACTTCGCCGATTGCATAGAGGCCCGGCAAGTCGGTATTGCCGTTTTGGTCAACAATCACACCGCCACAGGTATAGTGAGCGGCTGGTACAATCGGAATCGCGTCCTTGGTGAGATCAAACCCATAGGTCTGCAGCTTCTCGTAAATGGTCGGGAAATGCTTGGTGATAAAGTCAGGATCTTTATGACTGATATCTAAGTACATGCAATCAGCCCCGAGGCGCTTCATCTCATAGTCAATGGCACGGGCCACCACATCACGTGGGGCTAGCTCGCCACGCTCATCAAACTCTGACATGAATCGTGTCCCATCTGGGCGTTTTAGATGGGCGCCTTCACCACGTAATGCTTCGGTAAGCAAAAAGTTACGGGCATCAGGATGATACAAACAGGTTGGGTGGAATTGATTAAATTCCAAATTAGCGACCCGACACCCCGCACGCCAAGCCATAGCGATGCCATCACCAGATGACACATCTGGGTTCGAGGTATACTGATACACCTTGGATGCACCACCAGTCGCCAGCACTACAAAATTGGTCCGTACCGTGTCGACCACTTCTCGATCGCGGTTCCAGACATAGGCACCTAACACATGATTGGGACCACCAAGGCCGATTTTTTTACGCGTAATAATGTCGAGCGCATTATGGCGTTCGAGCAAGGTAATATTGGGGTGGTTGCGTACATTGTCTTGCAGTGAGGTTTGCACGGCCATGCCGGTGGCATCCGCAGCATGAAGAATACGGCGGTGACTATGCCCACCTTCGCGGGTGAGGTGATATTTCGGCGTGTCACTCTCAGTATCTTCTTGGTCGAAAGGCACGCCGCCATCGATCAGCCATTGTACGCAATCTTTCGCATTTCGAGCGATAAAGTCGACAACTTGCGTATCACAAATGCCAGCGCCTGCAATTTGTGTGTCTTCAACGTGTGACTCGACAGAGTCCTGCTCATCAAAAACCGCGGCAATACCACCTTGCGCGTACAAGGTGGCTCCTTCGCTTAATGGGCCTTTGCTAAGTACAATCACTTTATGTGTGGGCGCCAAACGTAGCGCCAATGATAGGCCGGCGGCACCGCTGCCGATAACCAGCACATCACATTGATGTTCCTGAGTTGTGGTCGTCATGATCCCTGGTCCTCTTTCTACGCGGCCCATGTTACACCAATTTGTCACGCCTGCGCGCACTTGGATCAAATCACAGTGAACGGAGGGGGAAAGTTTGCAACCATGCTATCCTTCGGGCGACAATATAGGCGGGCTAGGTTGTCATAATTTAGCCAGCCCGTCACAGTAATGTGATGACACCCAAAATAAAACCAACATGGTGAGGAACTTTTCCCCAGCCACTTCGTCGTAGTATGTGCGAATGCTCGCAAGAGGGTTTAACCGCGTTCTGACAACGTCGGGCACAGAATTTCGATAATCGGGCGGAAAGAACAACCAAGGAGTAAACGCTCGAATGAGCGAGCAGCTAACCGATCAGGTTCTAATAGAACGTGTACAGAATGGTGACAAGCAAGCATTCAACCTGTTAGTCGTCAAATATCAAAATAAGGTGTGCAACCTTATTGCCCGCTACGTGGGAACACACAGTGGCGATATTCCGGACATCGCACAAGAGGCGTTCATTAAAGCCTATCGTGCCTTGCCGGGGTTTCGTGGTGAGAGTGCGTTTTATACTTGGCTGTATCGCATTGCGGTGAACACAGCAAAGAACCATTTGGTGGCGCAAGGGCGCCGTCCACCCGGCAGTGATATAGACGCAGAAGATGCAGAGAATTTTGAAAGCGGCGGCTCACTAAAAGAAATTTCGAACCCTGAGAACTTGATGTTGTCAGAGGAACTGAAGCAGGTAGTTTTTTCGACGATCGAATCACTGCCTGATGACTTAAAAACCGCAATTACGTTGCGTGAGCTCGATGGACTCAGCTACGAAGAAATTGCACAGGTAATGGATTGTCCAGTCGGTACGGTACGGTCTCGTATTTTCCGCGCTCGAGAAGCGGTGGAAAAGCGCATCCGACCACTGATGAAACGGTAACGTG
Source organism: Salinivibrio sp. PR932 (assembly GCF_001996125.1). Classification (NCBI taxonomy): domain Bacteria; kingdom Pseudomonadati; phylum Pseudomonadota; class Gammaproteobacteria; order Vibrionales; family Vibrionaceae; genus Salinivibrio; species Salinivibrio sp. PR932. The sequence continues at coordinate 20,235 of NZ_MUFM01000002.1, forward strand.
TTTTGCTGGCTGCATGACGGTGACATGAATGACGGATAGAGAACAAATTTCAGCGTTGTTAGATGGTGAGGTCGTGGATAACGCAGTGATCCACCAACTCGAGCACGATAATGACGCGCTGCAAACATGGGAAAGTTTCGGGACCCTCCGTGACGTAATGCGAGGCGAAACCCCAAGTGCCGCACAGTGGGACATTGCTGGGGCGGTGGCGTCTGCGTTAGACAAAGAGCCAGCGCATACCCCTGTTCATCATTACGACAGTGATGTTGTACCTATGCATGAAGCGCAGCCGACGCCGGAAAAAGCCCGTCGTCACTTGCCCAACTGGCTTCAACAAGTCACGCAAGTGGGGATGGCCGCCTGTGTGTCATTGGCCGTGATTGTCGGTGTGCAGCAGTATAACCAGCCGGAGAGCACATCGCCGGTAGCGAGTACCGCCACGCAACCACCGGTACTAGAGACCATTCCGTTTTCGGGTGCTGCAGAACCGGTGAGCCTGAGCCGAGACGATTTTCGCTCAACGCCCACTGAAGCGCAGTTGATGGAGCAACGTCGCCGGATTAATGCGATGTTGAAAGACTACGAATTGCAGCTTCGTTTGAATAAAGATAGGCTGTCTGAGAATCAGACACTGGCACCGTCGATGAGCAGTACAAATCAATGAAAAAAACTCTGATCGGTGCGCTTGCGCTGGTCGGTTTGATGTCTGCGCAAGCCTCGGCCGAACCTTCTGCCGAGGCTTTGTTACATCAAATGGACGTCGCAAGCGACACATTAGACTATGAAGTGTCCTACATCATGGTCGGCAAAAATAGTTTAGAGCCGATGCGCTTTCGTCATGCGCGCGTGGGTGAGCATGCATTCGGGCACTTAATGTACCTCAGTGGACCGCCGCGCGAAGTGATCCGTCGCGGCGATGAAGTGAGCTACTTTGAGCCGGGGTATGACCCCTTTACCATTGCCAGCGATCATATCGTTGCGCCACTTCCCACCTTGATTCAAACCGATATTGATGTCCTTGCACGTCAGTATGACTTTGTCTCAATGGGAGAATCTCGTGAAGCGGGTATGGCTTGCCAAGTGGTGCGAATTACCCCAAAAGATGGTGAGCGTTACTCGTATCTGTTGTGGATTGATGAAGAGAGCAAGCTTCCGGTCCGCGCGGATTTATTGGACCGAGATGGTGATCCGCTGGAGCAATATCGCGCATTGTCGCTCGTGGTCACGCCGCGCATTAGCGAAGCGATGCAGCAACTGGCAGAACTCACGCTGCCCCCCGTACTCAAACTGCCCACTACCAGCCGCTCATCATTAGATTGGCAAGTCACCCAATTACCGGATGGTTTTGAGCCTGTGTACAGCAATCGCCATCGTTTGATGATGACCAAGCGTGCGGTTGAAAGCCAAATGTTTAGCGACGGCCTGTTCAGTTTTTCGGTTTATTTGGCCAAAGCGGACGATGTCTCGGTGCGCGAGCAAATTGTCCGTCAGGGGCGCCGGACGTTGCACAGTGTGATTAGCGGAAACGCAGAGATTACCGTGGTGGGTGATATTCCGCCCGAAACCGCTAAACGTGTCGCTAATTCGGTGCGTATAACCGATAATGGAGAAAAAGCATCGCAACAGGTTGAACAATGATTAAAGCGCTCGCGGAAGTGACTGGATATCAAGATGGCTGGCTGGCACTGGCGTGTCAGCAACAAACCAGCTGTGGCAGTTGCCAATCACAAAGTCAGTGTGGCACCGGTATCGTGTCTAAAGCGTTGCCCGGTAAGGTCAATCATGTCAAAGTGCGTGCCCCCAAAGCATTACCGGTCGGGACCTTGGTTGAAATTGGTCTCGCGGAAGCCACCTTGGTGCGTTCCGCGTTAATTGTCTATCTGGTGCCGCTGGTGATGTTGATGGTAGGCGCACTGCTTGGTCAGTTTGTGTTTGCCGAGCTTGCCAGTGGCGGCGAGGCTGGCGTGATTGCCACCAGTGTCGGTTTTGGCACACTCGGTGTGCTGATTGCACGCTATTTGGCGGCACGGGTAGGAACACCTGAGCAACAGCAGCCCCAGTTATTACGCGTGATGGGAGAGCCAGTTTCCGAGCTCGCGGTGATAAATGCAGCACGTCAGGATAGCGACTAGCCACTATTTTCGGTAGAATCCGCCCCACCTGATCCTAGGATCCCATTCTTATAGATAACGAGTAAGTCACACTAACACATGAAGCATATTCGTAACTTTTCGATCATCGCCCACATTGACCACGGTAAGTCGACCCTTTCCGATCGACTCATTCAAGTATGTGGGGGCCTTACTGACCGGGAAATGGCTTCTCAGGTCCTCGACTCTATGGACTTAGAGCGCGAGCGCGGTATCACCATCAAAGCACAGAGTGTGACACTGAACTATAAAGCCAAAGACGGCAATGAGTATCAGCTTAACTTCATCGATACGCCAGGACACGTCGACTTCTCTTATGAGGTGTCACGCTCACTGAAAGCGTGTGAAGGTGCTTTGCTGGTGGTAGATGCTGGACAGGGCGTGGAAGCTCAGACCCTAGCAAACTGCTACACCGCGATTGAAATGGACTTGGAAGTCGTGCCTGTTCTTAACAAAATCGACCTCCCGGCTGCCGACCCTGATCGCGTCGCGCAAGAAATTGAAGACATCGTGGGTATTGAAGCCATTGATGCTACACGCTGTTCGGCGAAAACCGGCGTGGGCGTGGATGATGTACTGGAAGATATTGTACGTCTTATTCCGTCACCAGAAGGCGATCCGAATGCTCCCACGCAAGCCCTGATCATTGACTCTTGGTTTGATAACTACCTAGGGGTGGTGTCATTGGTGCGTATCCGTGAAGGTGAGCTCAAAAAAGGCGATAAAGTCAAAATCATGAGCACCGGCCAAGAGTGGAACATTGACAGCATCGGCATTTTCACGCCGAAACGCAAAGAGCTCCAAGGGCTGAAAACGGGTGAAGTGGGCTGGGTGATCTGTGGCATTAAAGACATTCTTGGCGCGCCAGTGGGTGACACCATTACCCATGCAAAAAATGGCTGTGAAAAGCGCATTGAAGGTTTCCAAAAGGTCAAGCCACAGGTGTATGCCGGTTTGTTCCCTATCTCCTCGGATGATTATGAAAACTTCCGCGATGCGCTAGGTAAACTGAGCTTAAACGACGCCTCACTGTTTTATGAGCCAGAAAGTTCAGCCGCACTGGGCTTTGGTTTCCGCTGTGGTTTCCTTGGTATGCTCCATATGGAAATCATCCAAGAGCGTCTTGAGCGTGAATACAACCTCGACCTGATTACCACCGCCCCGACGGTTGTGTACGAAGTGACACAAAACGACGGAGAAGTGGTGTACGTGGATAGCCCCGCGAAGTTGCCGCCTATCAACGATATCGACACCATCGGTGAGCCGATTGCCCGTTGTAACATCTTGGTGCCAAGTGAGTTTGTCGGTAACGTCATCTCCTTATGTGTGGAGAAGCGCGGCATGCAAGTAGATATGGTGTATCACGGCAACCAAGTGGCGCTTACCTACGATATCCCAATGGCTGAAGTGGTCTTGGACTTCTTCGACCGGATTAAATCGACGTCCCGCGGTTACGCCTCTTTGGATTACAACTTCCAGCGCTATGAAGTATCAGACATGGTGCGGGTAGATATTCTTCTTAACGGCGACCGTGTTGATGCCTTGGCGATTATTACTCACCGTGATAATGCCCAGCCTCGAGGCCGTGATTTGGTTGAGAAGATGAAAGAGTTCATCCCACGTCAGCAATTTGATATTGCGATTCAGGCGGCGATTGGTAACCACATCATTGCACGCTCAACCGTGAAGCAATTACGTAAAAACGTTACAGCTAAATGTTATGGCGGTGACGTGAGTCGTAAGAAAAAACTACTGCAAAAACAAAAAGAAGGTAAGAAGCGCATGAAGCAGATCGGTAACGTCGAACTGCCGCAAGAAGCCTTTTTGGCCATTTTGCATGTGGGCAAAGACAAATAATAACGGATTAAAGTATGGCCAATACATTTTCTTTGATACTGGTGCTGGTGACTGTGGTCACCGGCATAATTTGGGTGTTAGACAAGTACCGTTGGGCGCCGCAACGCCGCCAAGCGGCCGCGAAAACCCTAAACGTGTCTGACAGTGATGTCGATAGCGAACAAGTTGCCAAGGTGGCGCCTCAGCCCAGTTGGATTGAGAACGCGGTATCGATTTTCCCGGTCATTGCCGTGGTATTGGTCTTGCGATCCTTTATTTATGAGCCTTTTCAAATTCCATCAGGATCCATGATGCCAACCTTGCTGGTTGGCGATTTTATTTTGGTGGAAAAGTTTGCCTATGGGCTGCGCGATCCCGCGTTTCATACCGAGCTGGTTGAGACCGGCAAACCGGAACGTGGTGATATCGTGGTCTTTAAGTATCCACCACAACCGAATATCGATTACATCAAGCGAACGATCGGATTGCCGGGCGATACCATTGTCTATACCAAAGAAAAACGACTGTGTATCCAGCCCAAAGGGCAATCACAATGCGAGCCTGTGCCCATTGATAATATTGAGCCGAGCGAGTTTTCCCAAGGCGGTGTGAACTTGATTCAGGCGCAAGAAACCTTGGGCGCGCAAGCACACCAGATCCTCGTGAATCCATCCCGCAATGACCGCGTGGCTGCCTATCAGCCTCGTCCGGGCGTCAACCGCTGGGTGGTGCCGGAAGGCCATTACTTCATGATGGGGGATAACCGAGATAACAGTGCTGACAGCCGTTTCTGGGGATTTGTCCCTGAACGCAACTTAGTCGGCAAAGCGGTGGCGATCTGGATAAGCTTTGAGTTCGAGCGTGACAGTGATAGCTGGCTACCATCTTGGGTGCCGACAGGCGTTCGCTTTAACCGTATTGGTGGTATTAATTAATTCTGGAACATGATGACAACACTAACAGATAAACTGCAGCGTGAGATTGGCTACCAATTCAATAACGCGGCATTACTTGAGCTTGCACTGACACACAGAAGCGCCAATGGCACCCACAATGAGCGTTTGGAGTTTCTGGGTGATTCAATTCTCAGCTTTGTGATTGCTGACGATCTCTACCACCGTTTTCCCAAAGTGGATGAGGGGGATATGAGTCGTATGCGCGCAACCTTGGTGCGCGGCAATACTTTGGCTGAGATTGGCCGTGAGTTTTCACTGGGCGAAGTACTGCGCCTTGGCCCAGGAGAACTTAAAAGTGGCGGCTACCGCCGAGACTCAATTTTGGCGGATGCGGTAGAAGCGCTGATTGGTGCTATCTTTTTGGATAGTGATATTGATACGGTGCAGCGCATTATCCTCAACTGGTATCAACAACGCTTAAATACCATTGAGCCAGGCGTCAGCCAAAAAGACCCCAAAACCCGCTTGCAAGAGCACCTACAAGGCAAGCGTAAACCGTTACCGTCTTACACGGTAATGAAAGTACGTGGCGAGGCACACAACCAAGAGTTTACGGTGGAGTGTCAAGTGGCAGGACTGGAGCGTTCTGTGATAGGTAAAGGCAGCAGTCGTCGCAAGGCAGAGCAAGCGGCTGCAGAGTTAGCATTACAGAAGTTGGCACAATGACACAAGCACAGCACTGCGGATTTATCGCCATTGTCGGGCGTCCAAACGTCGGCAAATCGACCTTGCTCAACCGTCTCGTTGGGCAAAAGCTCTCGATTACGTCACGCAAACCGCAAACCACGCGCCACCGCATCATGGGCGTAGATACCCGTGATAACTATCAAGCCGTCTATGTAGATACACCGGGACTGCATATTGAAGAAAAGCGTGCGATCAACCGCCTGATGAACCGAGCGGCAAACAGCTCGTTGACCGATGTTGAGCTCGTTCTTTTCTTGGTGGATGGCACCCACTGGACCAAAGATGACGAAATGGTTCTGAACAAGCTGGCGCGTTCCGGGTTGCCAACCGTACTCTTGGTTAACAAAGTGGATAATGTGCGTGAAAAGACCGAACTCTTCCCGCACCTACAAACCTTGTCGGAAAAGATGGAGTTTGTTGATGTGATCCCTGTGTCCGCGAAACACGGTACCAATATCGATGTGGTCGAGCAGCGTGTTCGCGATGCGTTGCCTGAGTGTGAGTACTACTTCCCGGAAGAGTATGTGACAGATCGCTCGCAACGCTTTATGGCGTCAGAAATCATTCGTGAAAAGCTAATGCGTTTCACGGGTGAAGAGTTGCCTTACTCGGTGACCGTCGAAATCGAGCGCTTTGATTACAATCCAGAGACGGATGGTTTTCATATCAATGGCCTGATTTTGGTCGAGCGCCATGGACAAAAGAAAATGGTGATTGGTAAAGGCGGCGAGAAAATCAAACGCATCGGCCGTGAGGCCCGACTCGATATGGAAGATCTATTTGAGCGCAAGGTCTACCTCGAGCTTTGGGTTAAAGTAAAATCCGGCTGGGCAGATGACGAACGTGCACTGCGCAGCTTGGGCTACATTGACGATCTCTAAGTTACCCACTCGGTAGATATACACAGGAGGGGCGGCGTGGACGGCTTTCAACGCGGTTTTGTGCTTCACTCACGCCCCTATAGCGAAACCAGCCTGATCCTTGATGTGTTCTCAGAAGGGGAAGGGCGAGTTAGCTTGCTGGCTAAAGGCGCGCGCGGTAAGCGCTCTGCACTCAAAGGTGCCTTACAACCTTTCACCCCACTGTTGCTAAAATGGGGCGGTCGCGGCGAATTGCGTACCCTTCGGAGCGCTGAAGCGACCGGTTTGGCGTTACCACTCTCTGGCAATGCGCTCTATTCTGGTTTTTATCTCAACGAAGTTTTAATGCGCGTCCTTGAGCCGCAAACGCCGTACCCGACGGTCTTCCTCGATTATGTCACTGCACTGACGCAACTAGCACGCTATAACAACCCTGAGCCGGCACTGCGCCGTTTTGAACTCGCGTTACTCGAGGCGCTGGGCTATGGGGTTGATTTTCTTCATTGCGCTGGCAGTGGTGACCCGATTGACGATAACATGACGTATCTGTTTCGCGAACAACAAGGGTTTGTCGCGTCCCTGATGAAAAGCCAACAGCGGCAGTTTACCGGTCACGATCTGCGTGCGCTGGCGACGCGTCAATTTGACACCAGCGACCAATTGCGGGCTGCTAAGCGGTTTACACGCATTGCGCTTAAGCCATACTTAGGCCCTAAGCCGCTCAAAAGCAGAGAATTGTTTAGAAGGAAATAATCATGAATAAGATTTACTTGGGTGTGAATATTGATCACATTGCCACCGTGCGTAATGCGCGTGGTACCGCGTACCCAGATCCTGTCCACGCGGCTGAAATGGCAGAACGTGCCGGGGCGGATGGCATCACTGTCCATTTGCGTGAAGATCGTCGTCATATCACGGACCGCGATGTGCGCATTCTCAAAGAAACGCTACAAACGCGCATGAATTTAGAAATGGCAGTGACCGATGAAATGGTGAAAATTGCCCTCGACACCCAACCTGAATTCGTCTGTTTAGTTCCCGAAAAGCGTGAAGAATTGACCACCGAGGGAGGGTTAGATGTCGCCGGTCAATTAGACAAAGTAAAAGCGGCAACACAAGCTCTGACTCAGGCGGGCATAAAAGTATCGCTCTTTATCGATGCTGACCGTGAGCAGATTGATGCCGCTCACCAGTGTGGTGCGCCCTATATCGAGCTGCATACGGGTCACTATGCTGATGCCAGTAACGACAACGACCGCCAAGCTGAATTGAAGAAGATTTCCGCTGCGGCCAGCTACGCGGCGGATCTGGGCATTAAAGTGAACGCCGGACACGGCCTGACTTACCATAACGTCACGCCCATTGCGGCGATGCCAGAAATGCATGAGCTGAATATTGGTCATGCGATTATTGGCCGCGCCATGTTTGATGGCCTGCAAAAAGCGGTGGCAGACATGAAAGCGATCATGGAATCCGCGCGTCGCTAATGGCAATTTTAGGCATCGGCACTGATATTGTTGAGATTGCGCGCATTGAGGCGGCGCTGTCTCGCAGTGCCCGTTTTGCGGATCGTATTCTGACTGAGCCAGAGCGGGCTCAAATGGCGGCAACCCAGCAACCGGGACGCTATTTGGCGAAACGGTTTGCCGCGAAAGAAGCTGCCGCGAAGGCACTAGGAACCGGGATTGCTCAAGGGGTCAGCTTTCAAGACTTTACGGTGAGCAATCAACCGTCGGGGCAGCCCGTGCTGACCCTTTCTGGCAAGGCACAACAGCTAGCGATGGCCCGAGGTGTTAGCCATTGCTGGCTAACGCTCTCTGATGAAAAAGCCTATGCGGTGGCGCACGTGATCCTTGAGGGCACACCGGCGGCTTAAGGCCGCCGACGTATTTTACGCCTCGTCGTTCAAATACTGGGGCGCTAGCTGCTCGATATGGGCAATCTCGTCTTGTAGCTCCAGTAATTCCGGCTCGACGGTGTCGATATCTGCGCCCGCTTTGAGCTGCGTTTCCAGCTCATGACACAGCGCTTTGAGTTGCGGAACGCCGCTATATGCACAGCTGCCATGCAACTTATGAATCGCTTGCCATAAATCCTCGGTAGAGCAGGTGCCGGCCAATGCTTGCTCCACGATGGCTTTGACGCCAGCAAATGAGGCAATCAGCATCTCTAGCATTTCTTTGGCGAGATCTTCTTTACCCGCGGCTTGGCTTAACGCTCGTTGCCAATCGAGATGGCGCGCACTTTGATCGGTGCAAACCGCTTTCGAGGCGGGTTCCACATCATTCACTGTCACGGCGGAAAGCTCGTCAAAGCGTAGCCAGCGCGAGAGAGTGCTTTCTAACATGGCCTCTTCAATCGGTTTGGTGAGATAGTCATCCATGCCCGCTTCCAATAAGCGCTCTCGCTCGCCCGGCATCGCATGAGCGGTGACAGCCACAATGGGCGTTTGCTGGTTCATACCCGCTTTACGAATTTCCTGACAGGCCGTGACCCCATCCATTTCTGGCATTTGGATATCCATCAAGATGATGTCGAAGGCTTGCTGGTGGGCAAGTGCTAAGGCTTTAACCCCATTTTCGGCGGTCACCACTTTCTCGACCCGTTCGGCCAGCAAAGCGGTGATCAGCTTTAAGTTGGCGGGGTTATCATCCACGGTCATCACTGTGTACGGCGCTTTTTGATGGCTGCTGGGTTTGGGCAGTGGCAGCGGCGTAGGCTCGGGCGAACCCAGTAATGTCTCAAGGAGCTTGCGTTGTGGGATCGGTTTCGCAATGCAGGCGCTGACGCCGGCTTTTAATAAGTGTTCGGAGGCTTCCAGCTCTGTGGTCGGTAGACACACAATCACGCTGTTTGCTCGTTGCTCACAGGCGAGCACGGCTTGTTTCATGCTTTCGATTTCTGGCATTTTTCCGGCGTCAAAACATAACAGCGCAAAGGTGTATGCGTGATCGCTGAGCATCTCGACATCGGCGACGGTATCGATGTTTAACCCCACTTGCCCTAATCGATGACGGAGGATCTCCCGTGTACGAGGGTTGGGTTCAACAATTACCAGATCACGGCCAACCAACGGCTCGATATCAATTGGCTGCGAGACGGGTAAATCAGTCTGAGTGAGTTTCAACGTAAACCAGAATGAAGAGCCTTGGTGTAGGCGACTGGTAAAGCCGATGTCCCCGCCCATCTGTTGCACCAATTTTTGGGTGATCACCAACCCAAGGCCTGTCCCGCCATAACGGCGTGAGATACTGGCATCGGCCTGACGGAAGGCTTGGAAAAGCTGGGCTTGCTGGCGCTCTGAGATGCCAATGCCGGTATCTTTGACCATAAACTGTAGCTCCATGGTTTCATCATGTAGCTGTTTTAAATCGACACTGACATCAATGTTGCCACGCTCTGTGAATTTGGCGGCATTACCAATCAAGTTGATCAGCACTTGCTGAATACGTAACGGGTCACCAACCGCGCCAGCAGGGATACGGGCATCGGCACGTAAGGTTAGCTCCAACCCTTTTTCATGCGCCATGGGTGCGAGCAGACGCATGACTTCATCCAGCATATCTTGGAAGTCAAAAGGAATGTTTTCCAGCAGCAGTTTCCCAGCTTCGAGTTTGGAGAAGTCGAGAATGTCGTTGATGATGGTCAACAGGTTATTGGCGGACTTTTCTATGGTCAGTAAGTAATCGCGTTGGCTACTGCTCAACTCTGTTTTCAACATCTGCCGGGTAAAGCCAATCACCCCGTTCAAAGGCGTTCTCAACTCGTGAGACATATTCGCTAAGAACTCAGATTTCACCCGAGCGGCTTCTTGAGCATTCTTTTTAGCGATGTCTAATTCAACGTTTTGGATCTCGAGCTGCTCGAGGGTTTCGCGCAAGTCACAGGTAGCCTGATCAATGCTTTGCTGCATTTCCAAATGGTACTCGGAAAGCGAAATAGCCATGGCGTTGATGCCATTTTTGAGGGTATCGAGCTCACCCAGCAGCTCACCTTCAATACGAACATCCAAGTGCCCGCGACGGATCCTATCGACTAAGCTCACCATATTCGCAATGGGATGGGTGACATCTGAGATCAATCGGTATGCAAAGAAGCATGAGAGGATCACGCCGAGTGCGACCATCACCAATGCGGTGATCATCTCTTGATATTGCTTGAGCCGCACCGAGCTTAGATCCAGCTCCATCGCGATATAGCCTAAGGGACGCTCGACGTTTAACCCAGGCGTAAAACGGCCAATTTCCAGAATAGGCGCCCGTAAAATTAGGGTCTCTTGCTGTTGGCTTACCTGTAACTGTGTCGGGATAGGTTGGCCATTATTGACCGATAGCATCGCCAAATCACGGTGATAGTTGGAGGTAACAAACAATTCGTTGTGGCGATCGAACACCGCAATACTGCGTACAAACTGGGAGTGCTGGCGGTGCGCAAAGCCAATTAAGCGTCGCACATTTTCGCGGCTATCGTTTTTTAATCCAACCTCACTGGCAATCGCCAAAGGCTCGATAATGGCAGACCCTGTGATGGTAAGTTGTTGTTCCAAGTCCTGATAACGCGTGCTGGTAAAGAACGCACTCAGCAGGAGGCCAACAATCAAGGTAGGCGCAATGGTCAACACGGAGACACGGGTGCGGAGTCCATATTTGGTCATGCTGGATAAACTATGGGAAAATAATGGCTGTAATTAGCTGCCAGTGTACATGATTCAATAACTAAATAGTCAGCGAACTATCACAACTCCCACTGGCAGGACCTCTTTGACTCGCTTGCGACGACAAGCACTTTGACACTGGAATCCACCATGGCGCGCTTTTTTAAGCCTCAGAAGAAAAAAAACGTTGAACAAAAGCATCAGCTGCTCGCGATTCAACGCCTCGACCACCACGGTGATGGGGTCGGCTATTGGCAGAAAAAACCTATCTTTGTTCCGGGCACCTTGCCCGGTGAACAGGTACTGGTGCAGCTCACCGAGCAAAAGCGTCAGTATGCGCGGGCCAAACTGATTAAACTCGACCAGCGCGCGGAAACTCGCATTGAGCCGGCTTGCCCTTTGTATCAACAATGTGGCGGCTGTAGTTTGCAGCATTTAAGCCACTCAGGCCAAGTGGCACACAAGCGCGCAGTGCTGACAGAATTGATTGAAAAATTTGCCGGAGACGAGACGGTCGAGCTGTCGGATGGCGCCATCGATAGCCCTTGGCAGTATCGTCGTCGTGCGCGCATCAGCTTAAAAGTCGACAATAAAGGGGCGCTGACCATGGGGTTTCGAGCTCGTCAAAGCAATGCCATTGTCGATGTGGACCACTGTCCTGTCCTTAGTGAACCCTTAAATCAGCTGCTTGCCAGTTTACGGCCTTGTTTAGATGGGCTGCGAGGACGCCGAATCCTCGGCCATGTTGATTTGATTGAGGCAGACAATGGCTGTATTGCGTCGTTGCGCACCACCAAGGCGTTACATGCAGAAGATAGGCAAGCGCTTCAAGCATGGGCAGAGCTGACAGGCTGCATGTTGTATTGGCAGCAAGCTGACGGGCCGCTTGAACGAGTGGTGGGCGAGCCTCCGTATTACGAGAGCCAACAAACCCGCCTCTATTTTCAGCCTGGCGACTTTATCCAAGTCAACGCGGCGGTGAACCAACAGATGGTCGCCCAAGCACTAAACTGGCTAGAGCTTGCGTCAACCGATGTGGTGTTGGATCTGTTTTGTGGTCTTGGCAACTTCAGCATCCCCATGGCAAAACAGGCGAAAACCGTGATTGGGGTAGAAGGGGTTGAGGCGATGGTTTCGCAAGCTCAGGATAATGCGAAGGCCAACCAAGTAAGCAATGCGCAGTTTTACCAAGCAGATCTCAATGGTGAGACGCTGAATGGGGACTGGACACAGCACGCATTTGATAAAATCCTGCTCGATCCCGCTCGAGCAGGGGCTGCCGGAGTGATGGACTTTGTGGCACAATCTAGCGCTACACACATTGTTTACGTGTCCTGCAACCCAGCAACGCTGGCGCGGGATAGTCGCGTGTTGTTGGCACAGGGTTACCAACTAACTCGCTTGAGTATGCTTGATATGTTTCCGCAAACAGGGCATTTGGAATCCATGGCACTGTTTCGACGCTAGGCGTCGTCAATGATGTGTTCGATCTAAAGCCACGCGGTTAAACATGGATATGCCTCTTTCGCTGAGGCGAAAGATAAGGATAGGAACAGTTATGGTTGCGGTACGAGAAGCCCATCTGCATGAAGATGAAGCCTTTGATCTTCAAACTTGGATTGCGCGGTTAGGACAAGACGCCTCAACCGCTCAAGCACTGCTGGATGGGTACAATTATTGTCGTACGTTAGGGGATGAAACGGCGCTGAGCCAACCGCTGTGGCGTGGCCGAGAGATGATTGAAATCTTGGTGACCCTGAGTATGGACGCCGACACGCTCCTCGCCGCGCTCTTCTTCCCGGTGGTGGAAGCCAAATTGCTGGCGCTCGATACCTTGGAAGAGCGCTATTCGCCCGCGATTGTCAAACTGATTGAGGGCGTGCAGCAAACTGCCGCCATCCGTCATTTGAATACCCAAACCGATGCCGAAGCAACCTCAGCACAGGTGGATAATGTTCGCCGCATGTTACTGTCTATGGTCGAAGATTTCCGTTGCGTGGTGATCAAGCTGGCTGAGCGTATTTGCTATCTGCGTGAAGTTAAAGATGCACCGGAAGAGGTGCGTTTGCAGGCGGCGAAAGAGAGTGCCAACATCTATGCACCCTTGGCCAACCGTCTCGGTATCGGTCAGTTAAAATGGGAAATCGAAGACTACGCCTTCCGCTACCAGCATGCGCAGACCTATAAACAAATCGCGAAGCAACTGGCTGAACGGCGTATCGATCGCGAAAACTACATTACCGCGTTTGTCACTGATCTGCAGCAGGCGATGGAAGCCTCACACATCAACGCGCAAGTCTATGGCCGTCCCAAGCATATCTACAGTATTTGGCGCAAAATGCAGAAAAAAAATCTGCAGTTTGATGAGCTGTTTGATGTACGTGCGGTGCGCATTATCGCCGAAGAACTACAAGACTGTTACGCCGCATTGGGCGCGGTGCACACCAAATATCGTCACTTGCCGAAAGAGTTCGATGATTACGTCGCCAACCCCAAACCCAACGGTTATCAGTCGATTCATACCGTCGTATTGGGGCCGGAAGGCAAACCGGTCGAAATTCAAATTCGCACCCGTCAAATGCATGATGATGCGGAGCTCGGGGTGGCGGCGCACTGGAAGTACAAAGAAGGCTCGGCCAGTGGACGCAGTGGCTATGATGAGAAAATTACCTGGCTGCGAAAACTCTTGGCGTGGCAAGAAGAGATGTCCGACTCAGGCGAAATGCTGGATGAGTTGCGCAGCCAAGTCTTTGATGATCGCGTGTATGCCTTTACGCCGCGTGGCGATGTGGTCGACCTGCCAAGCGGTGCGACGCCGCTCGACTTTGCCTACCACATTCACTCCGAAGTTGGCCATCGTTGCATTGGTGCCAAGGTAGAAGGACGCATTGTGCCTTTCACCTATCACTTGCAAATGGGGGATCAGGTTGAAATTATCACCCAAAAAGAGCCTAACCCCTCACGTGACTGGCTGAACCCAAGCTTAGGCTTTGTGAATTCGAGCCGAGCGCGGGCAAAAATCAATGCTTGGTTCCGCAAACAAGACAGAGATAAAAACATTGCCGCGGGTAAAGAAATTCTCGATACCGAACTACAAAAAATTGGCGGTGCCAGTAAAGATGCGAGTTTGGCGCTCAAGCGCTTCAATGTGAATTCACTGGAAGAGCTGTATGCGGGGGTCGGAAGTGGCGATCTGCGCATCAATCAGGTGGTTAATCACATTAACAGCCTGATCAACAAGCCAAGCTTGGAAGAAGAAGAGCAACAGTTGCTGGAAAAACTTCAGCAAAGTGAACAAAAAACCGTAGGTGGAAAAACCCATCGTGATGCGGTGGTGGTTGAAGGGGTTGATAACCTGATGACCCACCTCGCGCGTTGCTGTCAGCCGCTACCGGGTGATGACATTATGGGCTTTGTGACCCAAGGACGTGGTATTTCAGTACACCGTGCGGATTGTGAGCAACTCAACGAACTTCGTCACCATGCGCCGGAGCGAATCATCGCCACCGTTTGGGGAAAAGGGCATGTCGGGCAATACCATGTGCGCATTCGCTTATCCGCCAATGAACGTACCGGGTTAGTCAAAGACATTAATACCGTGCTCAGTAATGAAAAAGTCCGCGTTGCGGGCATGCAAAGCCGCGTCGATTACAAAAAGCAGATGTCTATCATGGACTTTGATTTAGAGATTTCCGATCTCGACACGCTTAGCCGAATTGTGAATCGGTTGGAGCAAGTCAAGGATGTGGTAGAGGCCAAACGACTCAGATAAACATCACGCCCTGTTATCGACAGGGCGTTTTTTTAAGGATAACGAAGTATGGCGTCGATTGACGATTTACTGACTATCATGGCGACCTTGCGCGACCCACAAAAAGGGTGCGATTGGGACAAAGCCCAAACCTTTGCCTCTATCGTGCCTCACACGCTCGAAGAAGCCTACGAAGTGGCCGATGCCATTGAGCGTGAACACTGGTCGGACCTAAAAGATGAATTAGGCGATTTACTCTTTCAAATAGTGTTCTACAGTCAATTGGGACGCGAGCAAAATCGCTTTGATTTTGATGCCGTCGTGGGGGCGATTTGTGACAAGCTCACCCGTCGTCACCCGCATGTCTTTGGGTCTAAAGACAGCCAAGGTGAACCGCTGCACGGCCCTGACTGGGAAGGGATTAAAGCGCAGGAGCGTGCCGACAAGGCGGCGTCAGAACAACCCACTAGCGTATTAGACGGCGTTACGTTAGGCCTTCCCGCACTGGTGCGTGCGCACAAACTGCAAAAGCGTTGTGCGCGAGTGGGGTTTGATTGGGATGCGGTAGCGCCGGTGCTCGATAAAGTGCGCGAAGAAATTGCCGAGGTTGAGCAAGAACTGGCAATCACGCCGGTAGACCCCGCGCGGGTGGAAGAAGAAATCGGCGATTTATTATTTTCGGTGGTGAATCTGGCACGCCACGTAGGCACGGATGCGGAATCCGCGTTGCGTAACGCGAATCAAAAATTCGAACGACGTTTCCGTCAAGTTGAAACTCAATTACGCAATGATGAAAAAAATATTCAAGAATGTCAGTTAGATGAACTGGAATCGGCGTGGCAACAGGTCAAAAAGCAGGAAAAAAGCAACACGCTGTAAGTTTCATCATTGATTTGCGACAAATAAAAACAGTATGGTGTGTGATAGTTTTCACGTTGTGGGAGTGAGTGGGGTCTGGTATCATGACTTCCCGTCCAGATTTCCATTAATTTCCTCTAAATCCAACTCTCAGGTTTAGCATGACGACGAATTACATTTTTGTTACGGGCGGTGTTGTATCCTCCCTCGGTAAGGGTATTGCTGCAGCCTCATTGGCAGCCATTCTTGAAGCGCGTGGCCTCAACGTCACCATCATGAAACTCGACCCTTATATCAACGTGGATCCAGGGACAATGAGCCCTACCCAGCACGGGGAAGTATTCGTCACGGAAGACGGCGCCGAGACCGACCTTGACCTCGGTCACTACGAGCGCTTTATCCGCACCAAAATGACCAAGCGTAATAACTTTACCTCTGGTCGCGTATACGCGGATGTTCTGCGCAAAGAGCGCCGCGGAGATTACCTGGGAGCCACCATTCAGGTGATTCCACACATCACTAACTCGATCAAAGACCGTATCATCGCCGGTGGTGAAGGTCACGACGTGGTGATCGTGGAAATTGGCGGCACTGTCGGTGATATTGAATCACTGCCATTCCTTGAAGCGATTCGCCAACTGACCGTGGAAGTCGGTCGTGAGCGTGCGATGTTTATGCATCTTACCTTGGTGCCATACTTGGCAGCGGCGGGTGAAGTGAAAACCAAGCCTACCCAGCACTCGGTAAAAGAGCTTCTATCAATTGGTATCCAGCCGGATGTCCTTGTTTGCCGTAGTGAGCGTCCAATTCCAGCCAATGAGCGTGCAAAAATTGCACTGTTCTGTAACGTACCAGAGAAAGCGGTTATCACCATGAAGGATGTGGATTCAATCTACAAAATTCCTTCATTGATTCGCTCTCAAGGGCTGGACGACTTGGTTTGTCAGCGCTTTGGTATCCAAGCGCCAGAAGCCGACCTGTCTGAATGGGAACAAGTCATTTACGAAGAAGCCAATCCAATGGGCGAAGTCACCATTGGTATGGTGGGTAAGTACATCGAACTGCCTGACGCGTATAAATCTGTCAACGAAGCGCTGAAGCATGGCGGATTGAAAAATCGTCTGACTGTCAACATCAAGTATGTTGACTCACAAGATCTCGAAACCCGCGGCACTGAGCTGCTCGATGGTTTAGATGCGATTTTGGTTCCGGGTGGTTTTGGCGATCGCGGCGTCGAAGGCAAAATCCTTGCCGCACAATATGCGCGTGAAAACAAAGTGCCTTATCTTGGCATTTGTTTAGGCATGCAAGTGGCGTTAATTGAGTACGCCCGTAATGTTGCTGGGATGGAAGGAGCTAACTCCACCGAATTCAGCAAAGACAGCAAATACCCAGTGGTGGGACTGATCACCGAGTGGGTCGATGAAGAAGGTAACGTGGAAGAGCGTAGCGAATCCTCTGATTTGGGCGGCACCATGCGTCTAGGCGCACAGCTTTGCCACCTGTCTGAAGGGTCTAAAGCGCATCAGCTATATGGCAACACTCAAATCCACGAGCGCCATCGTCATCGCTATGAAGTGAATAACTTGCTGCGTCCACAATTGGAAAAAACCGGTCTACTTGTATCGGGCTTGTCGGCAGACAAGAAGCTGGTAGAAATCATCGAAAACCCAGCACATCCATGGTTTGTGGCCTGTCAGTTCCACCCAGAGTTCACCTCGACTCCTCGCGACGGCCACCCGCTATTCGCTGGGTTCGTTGCGGCTGCAGGTAAAAAGCAGCGCGGTGAGCTATAACACAAATGTGAAGCGGTAGTCCTGACGGGCGGCCGCTTTTTATTTTTTGAATACAATGACAGACGAGAGGAATCACAATGTCTAAGA
Organism: Salinivibrio sp. PR932; assembly: GCF_001996125.1. Classification (NCBI taxonomy): domain Bacteria; kingdom Pseudomonadati; phylum Pseudomonadota; class Gammaproteobacteria; order Vibrionales; family Vibrionaceae; genus Salinivibrio; species Salinivibrio sp. PR932. The sequence continues at coordinate 37,870 of NZ_MUFM01000002.1, forward strand.
TCGTTAAAGTTCTAGGTCGTGAAATTATCGATTCACGCGGTAACCCAACTGTAGAAGCAGAAGTACACTTGGAAGGTGGCTTTGTTGGTATGGCGGCAGCGCCATCAGGTGCGTCTACCGGTTCTCGTGAAGCACTAGAGCTGCGTGACGGTGACAAGTCACGTTTCATGGGTAAAGGCGTACTGAAAGCGATTGAAGCGGTTAACGGCCCAATCGCAGAAGCACTGCTAGGTAAAGACGCGAAAGCCCAAGCTGACATCGATCAGGTGATGATCGACCTTGACGGCACTGAGAACAAATCTAAGTTCGGTGCTAACGCGATCCTAGCGGTTTCTCTGGCTAACGCAAAAGCAGCTGCGGCAGCGAAAGGCATGCCTTTGTTTGAGCACATCGCTGAACTAAACGGCACTGCGGGTCAGTTCTCAATGCCTCTACCAATGATGAACATCCTCAACGGTGGTGAGCACGCGGACAACAACGTTGATATCCAAGAGTTCATGATCCAACCTGTTGGTGCGAAAACCCTGAAAGAAGCACTGCGCATTGGTGCGGAAGTATTCCACAACCTAGCCAAAGTTCTGAAGGCCAAAGGCCTAAGCACTGCGGTTGGTGACGAAGGTGGTTTCGCGCCTAACCTAGAGTCAAACGCTGCTGCGCTTGCTGCGATCAAAGAAGCGGTTGAGAAAGCAGGCTACGAGCTAGGTAAAGACATCACCCTAGCGATGGACTGTGCTGCGTCTGAGTTCTATGACAAAGAGCAAGGCATCTACAACATGAAGGGTGAAGGTAAAACCTTTACTTCAGAAGAGTTTAACCACTACCTGGCGAAACTGGCTGAAGAGTACCCAATCGTGTCTATCGAAGACGGCCTAGACGAGTCAGATTGGGATGGCTTTAAGCACCAAACTGAACTGCTGGGTGACAAACTTCAGCTAGTCGGTGATGACCTGTTCGTAACCAACACCAAGATCCTGAAAGAAGGCATCGAGAAAGGTGTGGCGAACTCTATCCTGATCAAATTCAACCAAATCGGTTCTCTGACCGAAACCTTGGCTGCGATCAAGATGGCGAAAGACGCCGGCTACACTGCCGTAATCTCTCACCGTTCAGGTGAAACTGAAGACGCAACCATCGCTGACTTGGCGGTTGGTACTGCAGCAGGCCAAATCAAAACTGGTTCTATGAGCCGTTCTGACCGTGTTGCCAAGTACAACCAGCTGATCCGTATCGAAGAAGCGCTGGGTGAAAAAGCACCGTTTAACGGTCTGAAAGAAGTTAAAGGTCAATAATAAAAGTCGCAGCCGATTGGCTGTGATGGAAAGGCACCTTGCCTTTCACTGTTGACCCCAAAAGCCGCCTTTATGGCGGCTTTTTTGTATTCAAGGGCGTGTAAATCGATAAGAGGTGCGTTTGAGCGCATCTTAACGCGCCGGATAAACAGAAAACCATGACACCGGCGGCCTGATCCGCTAGCCTATGCGGTTAGCATAATTGGCGTTGCTGATCCACTGAACACCTAAGGAGTGAAACCATGAGACTGCTATCTGTTGCGCTATTTATCACTCTGGCGTGGCTGCAATATGAATTGTGGCTGGGCAAGAATGGCGTTATGGATTATTGGCACACTCAGGCAAACGTCGTGGTGCAACAACAAGCGAACCAAAAGCTGGTGAAGCGTAACCAACAAATGTATGCCGAAATCGCGGATCTCAAACGTGGACAAGAAGCGATTGAAGAGCGCGCCCGTAATGAGTTGGGCATGATTAAACCTGACGAAACCTTTTTTCGTTTAGTCGACGCAACGCGATAACCCATCATCCGCACGCTCGCGGACTAATCAAAGAGAAAACGCGTGGTAGAAAAAGCCTCTTTGCAACCAGGAATTACAGCGGTGGTGCCCGCCGCTGGGGTAGGCAGTCGCATGCAGGCTGACTGTCCAAAGCAGTATATACACCTTGCAGGTAAGCCTTTAATCACCCACACCGTTGAACGCTTGCTAAGCCATGCTGCAATTGACCGCGTGATTATCGCGATCGGTGAGAACGATGGCTATTTCGCTGAGACCGGACTGGGCGACCATCCGGATATTACCGTCGTCACAGGCGGAGCGACGCGCGCGCAATCGGTACAAGCAGGGCTTGAGGCGGTACAGACCCGTTGGGTGATGGTGCATGATGCAGCACGCCCCTGCGTCACTCACAATGATATCGATGCGTTGATTCACGCTGCCCAAAGCCATTCTGACGGCGCAATCTTAGCTGCTCCGGTTCGCGATACCATGAAGCGGGCACAGCCGGATGGCTGTATTGCACAGACTGTCGACAGACAGGCACTGTGGCATGCCTTGACGCCTCAAATGTTTCCCACCCTGCACTTAAAAGCGGCATTGGCAAGCGCAGGTGATCAGGTAACCGATGACGCGTCGGCGATTGAGGCGGCGGGCGGCCATCCGCTATTAGTTCCTGCCAGTGCCAGCAATATTAAAGTGACGCATCCTGAAGATAGGGTGCTGGCGGAGTTTTACTTATCGCAACAAGAAGGCAAATCATGATGCGAATTGGACATGGGTTTGATGTACACAAATTTGGTGGTGATGGCCCGGTGATCATTGGTGGTGTCGCTGTGCCTTATGAGCAAGGGTTGCTTGCGCACTCGGACGGTGATGTGGCACTGCACGCCCTGTGTGATGCATTGTTGGGCGCGATTGCGGCCGGTGACATTGGCCAGCACTTCCCAGATACCAGTGATGAGTGGAAAGGCGCGGACAGCCGTATGTTGCTGCGCGACGTTTACCGCAAAGTACAAGACAAAGGCTATCGATTGGGCAATGCAGATATCACTATCATCGCCCAAGCGCCTAAGATGGGCCCGCATATTCCCGCCATGTGTGCGGCGATTGCTGATGATCTAAAAGCCCCCATCGATGCCATTAATGTAAAAGCAACCACCTCAGAGCGACTCGGTTTTACCGGTCGTAAAGAGGGCATTGCTTGTGAAGCCGTTGTGCTATTAACAAAAGAGACGCTATGACAGACGTACTTGCTCCCTTGGCTTATATGCATGGCCAGCCGACTCAATCCGGCCAAATCAAACACTCGCCAGACGACTTTTACGTCTCGGAAACCCTCGGTTTTACCCCGTCGGGAGTCGGTGAACATTTCCTAGTGCGAATCAAAAAGCGTGGAGAGAATACGCGCTATGTGGCCAATGAGCTGGCTAAAGCATGCGGTGTGCCATCACGACAAGTAAGTTGGGCGGGCCTGAAAGATAGGCATGCGGTGACCGAGCAGTGGTTCAGCGTACAATTACCGGGCAAAGCCGATCCTGATTTGAACGAGTTTGTCGCCACGCATCCCGGCGTACTGAGCATTGAAGCGACCGCTCGCCACCATCAAAAACTGCGGCCGGGTGATCTTATCGGGAATGATTTTGTGCTGCAGATCCGCGCTCTAGCCAATCCGAGTGCGTTGGTGCCGCGCTTAGAGGCGATTGCAACCCAAGGCGTCCCAAATTACTTTGGTGAGCAGCGTTTCGGCCGTGAAGGGAACAACCTTGACGTAGCTCGAGCATGGGGACGCGGTGAGCGCAAGGTAAAAGATAAAAGTAAGCGCAGTTTTTACCTCTCTGCGGCGCGTTCATTGCTGTTTAATCACGTGGTTTCAGCACGTCTCGAGGCAGGCTGTTTTAGCCAAACACTGGCGGGTGATCTGTGCGTTGACGATGCCGACCAACTGGTCGCCTGCAACCAAGCCGGCGTTGAAGGGATGCGTATTACCGCCCCTCTGACCGGTGACAACGCACTGCCTACCACAGACAGTGCGCAGCAGTTTGAGCAGGCGATTCTCGATAAAGAGCCGGACCTGCTGGCCGTGATCCGCAATAACCGCATGCGCCATGACCGTCGAGAGATCTGCTTGCTACCGCAAAACATGACGTGGGAGCTAGATACAGACAGCGTGTGTGTGCGTTTTTCTCTGCCTGCCGGTGCTTTCGCCACCACAGTGATGCGTGAGCTGATTAGCCAACAAGAACAAGGAGAGCAGGATGCGCATACTGATCAGTAATGATGATGGCTACCACGCGCAAGGGATCCAAACGCTCACTCATGCATTGAGTGAGATAGCCGAGGTGGTGGTCGCTGCACCGGATCGAAATTGTTCGGGCGCGTCGAATTCATTAACGCTTGAAAATCCGCTGCGGGTTCGTGAACTAGGTCCCGGGCGTTTTGCGGTGCAAGGTACGCCCACTGACTCGGTACATTTAGCTCTGAATCAATTGGTTCCGTGGCAACCTGACTTCGTGATCACCGGAATTAACCACGGTGCAAACTTGGGCGATGATGTGCTTTACTCTGGCACCGTTGCCGCGGCCACGGAAGGGTTCTTTCTCGGCGCCCCTGCGATCGCGGTTTCATTATGTGGTCATCAGCATTTTGATACCGCCGCCCATGTGATTAAGCAGTTTTTGGCTAAAAACCAACGCCATGCCGCGCCCAGTCACCGTCTGATTAATATCAATGTGCCGGATGTGGCGATTGATGCGTTAAAAGGATGGAAAGTGACTCGTCTTGGTGCCCGTCATCATGCCGAAGACGTGATAAAACAGGGCGATCCGCGTGGGAAACCCATATACTGGATCGGTGCGCCCGGAAAAACGCAAGATGCTGGGCCGGGCACGGATTTTCACGCCATAGCGGAGCAATACGTTTCTATTACGCCGCTTCAAGTGGATCTTACCGCTCACGACACGCTCGGAGCGTTTTCTCAGTGGTTAGCGGAATAACTGCTGAAAACAGGCTGGCCAACTTAACGCGCCAGCCTATTTCGTTCGATTAATACTCAGTGATAAAGGAAGCAGACGTTGAGTCAAGCGCAATCACTTATTCAATTTTTGCAGCAACAAGGTATTGATAACCAAAGCGTTCTAGATGCAATGCAAGCCGTGCCTCGGCACCTGTTTGTTTCTGAAGCCATGACTCACCAAGCATACGGAAACAATGCGTTACCGATTGGGTGGGGACAAACTATTTCACAACCTTATATTGTGGCTAAGATGACATCATTGCTCAATTTGCGACGCGACAGTCGCATTTTGGAAATAGGAACTGGCTCTGGCTATCAAACGGCGATTCTTGCTCAGCTGGTGGATCAGGTTTATTCCGTTGAACGGATTAAGCAGCTGCAAATGCTCGCCAAGCGACGCCTCAAGCAGCTCGATATTTATAATGTGGCCACCAAGCACGGCGATGGTTGGCAAGGCTGGCCGGCGAAAGGCCCTTATGATGGGATTATTGTCACCGCGGCGGCAGAGCGTATTCCAGATGCATTATGCCAACAGCTGACAGAAGGCGGCGTGATGTTAATCCCCGTTGGAGAGCACCAGCAAACGCTTATCAAGGTGACAAGGCAGGGTGAAGAGTTTCTGACCGAAACGATTGAATCGGTGCGTTTTGTGCCTCTCGTTGCCGGTGAACTGGCCTAACTACGCTATCTATGGAGTAGAAACTAAAAACAGATGAAAATCGCGTTTTTTCTTTTATCAGTAGTCATACTTTCTGGGTGTGCTTGGCATGGCCCGGCGCCCGTATCTAGTGTGACGCCTGACTACTCCAGTGTCGATAGAGGCAGCTACCGCGGTAGCTACTACGAAGTGAAGAAAGGCGATACGCTCTACTATATCGCCTACATCACCGATCGTGATATTGACGACATCATCAAGCATAACAACCTCCAACCGCCATACACTATTTATCCGGGTCAAACCTTAGCGTTGTGGAAGCCTGCTTATCAGCGCCCGGACGTGGCAAAGTCCACCTCCGGGGCAACGAATGTGGCCTCTGCCACAAGTTCAGCTGCAAAAGCTGCGGCGGTAGCAGTATCTTCTAGTAAAAACACCGAAAATGGTAAATTCGGTCAAGAAAAGAAGGCAAAAACGGCGGTTTCGCAACAAAAAGCAGTTGAAGCCCAATCTGCCACAGGGTACAGTCAAACTAAACAAAAAAGTAAACAAGCTGTTAACAACACGCGGGCGGCGAGCGTATCCAACCAACAGATAAGCTGGCAGTGGCCAACCAACGGCCGAATGGTATCGCGATTTTCTAGCACTGAGCGAGGCAATAAAGGCATAGATATTGCTGGACAACGAGGACAAAGCATTCAGGCAGCGGCAGATGGAAAGGTCGTGTACGCCGGAAGCGCGCTTCGAGGTTACGGCAAATTAATAATAGTGAAACACAATGATGATTACCTGAGTGCGTATGCACATAATGACAGGTTTTTGGTTTCAGAAGGCCAGTCTGTCAAAAAGGGGCAGAAAATAGCTTCAATGGGCAGTACAGGTACAAACAGTGTTCGGTTGCATTTTGAGATTCGCTACAAAGGAAAATCGGTCAATCCGTTGCATTATTTGCCTAAACGATAGCGCTACAAAAGCGTGATATCGTCAAGCCACCAGTGTGACGGGGCCGGTGAAAGCAGAGATGCGCTCTGCTTAGCTGCTACGCCATAAGGGAGGCGCTATGAGCCAAACTAACACCGCGAAAAAACTGGACGGCTTGGATCAAGACGTGGATTTCGAGACCTTGGATGCGCAAGTTGAAGAGGTTGCCGAAGAGGTTGAAGAGGCTGTACAACAGCACGCTGCGACATCCAAAGCCCTAGATGCCACACAACTCTACTTGAGTGAAATTGGTTTTTCACCCCTGCTGACCGCCGAGGAAGAAGTGTTGTATGCGCGTCGTGCCCTACGTGGTGACGAAGTGGCGCGTAAACGCATGATCGAGAGTAACCTCCGCTTGGTGGTGAAAATTTCTCGACGCTACTCTAACCGAGGTCTCGCGCTATTGGATCTGGTCGAAGAAGGCAATTTAGGCCTGATTCGCGCCGTTGAAAAGTTCGATCCAGAACGAGGCTTCCGATTCTCTACCTACGCCACATGGTGGATTCGCCAGACCATTGAGCGTGCCATCATGAACCAAACGCGCACTATTCGCTTGCCGATTCATGTGGTGAAAGAGCTGAATGTCTACCTGCGTACGGCGCGTGAACTGGCACAAAAACTGGACCATGAACCGACTGCCGAAGACATTGCCGCCCAACTCGATAAACCGGTTGAAGACGTCAATCGCATGCTGCGTTTGAACGAACGCATTGGCTCGGTGGATAACCCAATTGGTGGTGACTCAGAAAAAGCGCTGCTGGATATCATCGCCGATGAAAAACAAGATGGCCCAGAGCACACCACGCAAGACGACGATATGAAAAAGTCGATCGTGCAATGGTTACAAGAGCTGAATCCCAAACAACGTGAAGTGTTGGCGCGTCGCTTTGGCCTTCTTGGCCACGAAGCCTCCACGCTTGAAGATGTGGGGCGTGAAATCGGTCTAACCCGTGAGCGCGTGCGTCAAATTCAAGTTGAAGGATTGCGTCGCCTACGCGATATGTTGACCCAGCAAGGACTGAGTATTGAGTCTTTGTTTAATGTCGAGCAATAACGGCACTAATCGCTATAAACAAAAAGGACGGCCAAGGTGCCGTCCTTTTTTAATACGTTATTGGATGATTAGCGAGACTGTTGGAGGGCTTTGAGTGCATAGAGTGCATCAAGCGCTTGACGAGGCGTCATCTCATCGGGATTGAGCGCGTCAACAGCCTGATCGAGCTCACTGGGCTCAGGGAGCAAAGGAAGCTGCGTCGGCATGACCTGATTATTAGGAGCGTCGCCAGTAACTTTTTGTTGACCACTTTGTTCTAACTGAGCCAACTTATGCTTGGCTCGGCGGATCACCGGTTTAGGTACGCCAGCTAATCCTGCCACCGCTAGCCCGTAAGATTTACTCGCCGCGCCTTCTTGTACAGCGTGCATAAAGGCAATCTCATCACCATGCTCCACCGCGTCCAGGTGGACATTCACCAAGCCGTCCATTTGCCCCGGTAGTTCGGTGAGCTCAAAATAATGAGTGGCAAACAGCGTCATAGCTTGAATCTTCTCGGCCAGCCATTCAGCACTGGCCCATGCCAGTGATAAGCCATCATAGGTACTGGTGCCACGGCCGATTTCATCCATCAAGACTAAACTGTGTGCGGTTGCATTGTGCAAAATATTGGCCGTTTCCGTCATTTCTACCATAAAGGTGGAGCGTCCTGAGGCGAGATCATCAGACGCACCAATGCGGGTGAAAATGCGATCGACCGGTCCAATGACGGCACTGTCGGCAGGCACATACGCACCAATATGGGCCAACAAAGCAATCAGCGCGGTTTGGCGCATGTAGGTCGACTTACCCCCCATGTTAGGGCCGGTAATGATCAGCATACGCCGTTCAGGGCTCAGTGAGATCGGGTTAGGAATGAAGGGGTCTGTCATCACTTGTTCGACGACTGGATGGCGACCTGCTTCAATCTCCACACCAGCTTGGTCACTGAGTTGAGGGCGGTGGTAATTAAGCGTATCAGCGCGCTCGGCGAGATTACACAGCACATCGAGGGCGGATAACGCTTCAGCCGCACCCTGCAATTGAGCAAGGTGAGGAAGCAATAAATCAAACAGCTCTTCCCACAACCGTTTTTCCAGCGCCAAAGCCGTAGACTTGGAGCTTAGCACCTTGTCTTCATGCTCTTTGAGCTCGGCAATGATATAGCGCTCGGCGTTTTTAAGCGTCTGACGGCGAATGTAATGCGCAGGGACGCGATCGCTTTGTGCGCGGCTAATCTGGATATAAAAGCCATGCACTTGGTTGTAGCCGACCTTTAATGTATCAATGCCGTACTTTTCACGCTCGCGCTGTTCTAGCTCTTCAAGGTAGCGCGATGCGCCGTCAGATAGCTCACGCCATTCATCGAGTTCAGCGTGATAGCCGGGGGCGATGACCCCACCATCACGAATTACCACCGGCGGGTTATCGACAATGGCACGCGTCAGTAAATCTGTAAGCTCAGGCATAGGCTGAGTTGCTTTGGCATAGTGTGCAAACGCAGGGTGATTCAATTCACTGAGCTGCGACTGAATCGCCGGCAGTTGTGCAAGCGCAGTGCGTAGACGGGCCATATCGCGCGGACGAGCAGAGCGCATCGCCAAGCGTGCCAATACGCGTTCGATATCGCCAACGGGTTTGAGCTCGGCGGCGAGGTCGCCATAAAGACCCTTATCAAGCAATGTCTCTATCGCATCCAATCGTTGATTGAGTACCCTTCGGTCCCGGAGCGGTTGGTGTAGCCAACGCTTAAGCAAGCGGCTTCCCATCGGGGTGGTGGTACGATCCAGCACGTCGGCCAAGGTATTATCATGGCCGCCAGCAAGGTTTTGGGTGATCTCGAGATTGCGGCGTGTCGCAGCATCTAGCACCACTGCGTTGTCTTGTTGTTCTTTGATGATCGCCCGAATATGAGGCAGGGCAGTGCGCTGGGTATCTTTGGCGTATTGCAACAAACAGCCTGCAGCACTGAGCCCGCGCGCACAGTCTTCCACCCCAAAACCAATCAGATCTCGGGTGCCAAATTGGGCGGTCAACTGACTACGTGCCGTATCGAGGTCAAACTCCCAAATCGGGCGACGGCGGGCGCCTTTGCTTACCGAAAGCAGGTCGGGGTGGGCAAAATCCTCAGGATAGAGCAGTTCGGCCGGTTGGGTACGCTGCAGCTCTGCCTGCATTTGTTCTAGCGTTTGTGGTTCACTCAACACAAAACGGCCAGACGTAATATCTAAGGTGGCAAAGCCAAAGCCAGTATCATCGCCGATGATGGCGGCCACCAAATTATCCACTCGCTCGCTCAGTAATGCCTCATCAGAGACGGTTCCGGGTGTGACAATACGCACAACTTGGCGCTCGACAGGGCCTTTGCTGGTGGCCGGATCGCCAATTTGCTCGCAAATGGCAACGGGTTCGCCCAATTGGACAAGCTTGGCAAGGTATCCTTCTACCGCATGGTAAGGCACGCCTGCCATTGGGATGGGCTCGCCATTTGAGCTACCGCGCTTGGTCAGTGAGATATCAAGCAATTGTGAGGCGCGTTTAGCGTCGTCGTAAAAGAGTTCGTAAAAATCTCCCATACGGTAAAAGAGCAGCTCCTCAGGGTGCTGAGCTTTTAACTTGAGATACTGTTGCATCATGGGCGTGTGTTTTTCGAGCGCTTGTACTGTCACGACTAGACCTGCAAAATGGAACGTTAAGGCCGCTTAGAATACGTGATGTCGGGGCACAGGGTAAAGCCACGTCATGTGGATTTCGGTGCCATGAAAAAGGAGAAACGCGTGGACCACTTATATTCACTGGCAAAGCAGCTAGGTGATGTACTGGCTGATGCACAATTGACCATCACCACCGCTGAGTCATGCACGGGTGGGGGAATCGCCTATTGCCTGACGGATGTTGCGGGTAGTTCACAATGGTTCCATCAAGCCTTCGTGACTTACAGCAATGACGCGAAGCAGCGTTTGGTGAAGGTACCTGATATGGCGCTCGAGCAGTATGGCGCAGTGAGTGAACCTGTGGTGACGGCAATGGCTGAGGGCGCGCGTGAGCGTGCAAACGCAGATGTTGCGATTGCCGTTAGCGGCGTGGCCGGGCCATCAGGAGGGAGTGAAGAAAAACCAGTCGGCACCGTCTGGTTTGCGTGGGCATGGCGAGAGGATGAAACCGAGACCGAAGTCTGTCACTTTGATGGCCACCGCCGTCAAGTGCGCGAGCAAACCATTGCGCACGCACTTGGTCATGTTTTAAATCGGCTACAGTAACGAGTTTGGGTTGTGGGACACATCAGATTTTTTCTGATCAGCTCTAGACACTGTATAAATGGACAGTATACTTGACCGCATTAACGACAGCTTTCTCGTCGCATAGATTGAGTTTTATTTCTTGGAGACTGAAATGGACGATAACAAAGAAAAGGCGCTTGCCGCTGCGCTTGGACAAATCGAAAAGCAATTTGGTAAAGGCTCTATTATGCGCCTTGGCGATGACCGTACCATGGACATCGAAACCGTATCGACCGGCTCATTGTCTCTGGATATTGCGCTAGGGGCGGGGGGATTGCCATTTGGCCGTATTGTTGAAATTTATGGTCCGGAATCATCGGGTAAAACAACCCTGACTCTACAAGCGATTGCCGAAGCACAAAAAATGGGCAAAACCTGTGCGTTTATCGATGCTGAGCACGCACTAGACCCTGTTTACGCCCGTAAGTTAGGTGTCGATATTGATAACCTTTTGGTGTCACAGCCAGACACAGGTGAGCAAGCGCTAGAAATTGCTGATGCACTGACCCGCTCCGGTGCTGTCGATATGATCGTGATTGACTCGGTAGCGGCGTTGACACCAAAAGCGGAAATTGAAGGTGAGATGGGTGATTCTCACATGGGCCTTCAGGCACGCATGCTGTCACAAGCGATGCGTAAGTTGACCGCTAACATCAAAAACAGCAACACCTTGATGGTATTCATCAACCAAATCCGGATGAAGATTGGTGTGATGTTCGGTAACCCCGAAACCACCACGGGTGGTAACGCACTGAAATTCTATGCATCGGTGCGCTTGGATATTCGTCGTATTGGTGCGATCAAAGAAGGCGACGAAGTGGTCGGTAACGACACCCGTGTGAAAGTGGTGAAAAACAAAGTCGCGGCGCCCTTTAAGCAAGCTGAATTCCAAATTCTTTATGGCCAAGGCATTAACCTGCATGGCGAGTTGATTGATCTTGGGGTCAAGCACAAGCTGGTCGAGAAAGCGGGTGCGTGGTACAGCTACAAAGGCGATAAAATTGGCCAAGGTAAAGCTAACGCCTGTAAGTACCTCAAAGAAAATCCACATATTGCGAAAGAGCTCGATACCACATTGCGTGAAATGCTGTTGCAAACCGCATTGAATAACGAAGTGGTAGAGGCTGACGCGCAGGCAGAAACAGAAGACGATTTGTAATGTCGTCATCGTGCCAAGAGATTGCGGTGGGCTTATTAGCCCGCCGCGATCATTCTGTACAAGAGTTGCGTCAAAAGCTTGAGCAGCGTGACTTTGATAGCGAAACGATTGAAAGCACCCTGGCAACCTGCTTAGAGCGTGGTTGGTTAGATGATGCCCGTTTTGCGGCGAGCCTATTACGCCAAGGGGTCAGCAAACAACATGGCTGGTTGCGCATCTGCCAAGATGCCAAGCGTAAAGGGGTCGATAGCGAGTTACTTTCTCAAGCAGAACAAGCGGCTGAAATTGATTGGTTTGCCTTGGCGAAAGAAACTGCACAGCGCAAATATGCCGATATTGATGGTGTGATCCCACCGGCGGATCAAAAACTCAAAGCCAAGCGGATGCGCTTTTTGCAATCACGGGGCTTTAACTTCGATCAAATCCAATACGCGCTCTCCAACGACTAAATTCCTCATCAATTATCGCTGAATCCTGCACTGTCTCTTTTCCGTACGCGATCGGTTGTTTACAATGGCGCAAATAAAATTATGTTACCATCGCGTCATTACCACGACCGGTTGCTAACGCAACACTCGATTATCAGGATTAGCCAATGTATATGAGCACTGATGAGATCCGCACCGCGTTTCTCAAGTTCTTTGAAAGCAAAGGGCATCAGATTGTGCCCAGCTCATCGCTCGTGCCTGCCAATGATCCAACGCTTTTGTTCACCAACGCAGGTATGAACCAGTTTAAAGATACCTTTTTAGGGATCGAAAAACGTGACTACTCACGCGCCACCTCTGCGCAGCGTTGTGTACGAGCGGGCGGTAAGCACAACGACTTAGAAAATGTCGGCTTCACAGCACGTCATCACACCTTCTTTGAAATGCTAGGTAATTTCAGCTTCGGCGATTACTTCAAGCAAGACGCGATTCAGTACGCGTGGGAATTTCTGACCGAAACGATTGGCCTGCCGACTGAAAAGCTATTAGTTACCGTTTATAAAACCGACGATGAAGCTTTCGATATCTGGCACAACACTATCGGTGTACCGGCTGATCGTATCGTGCGCATTGGTGATAAAGAGGGCGGTAAACCTTACGAGTCAGACAACTTCTGGCAAATGGGTGACACTGGACCTTGCGGCCCATGCTCTGAAATTTTCTACGATCATGGCGACCATATTTGGGGTGGACCTCCGGGCTCTCCAGAAGAAGACGGTGACCGTTTTATCGAGATCTGGAATATCGTTTTCATGCAGTTTAACCGTCAAGCTGACGGCACCATGGAAAACTTGCCGAAGCCATCGGTTGATACTGGTATGGGTATCGAGCGTATTGCGGCCATCAAGCAAAACGTTCATTCCAACTACGAAATTGATGTGTTCCAGCAACTGATCAAACAAGTGGCTGACAACATTGGTGTCGATGATTTGGGTAACCAATCGCTGCGAGTGGTGGCAGACCACATCCGTTCGTGCGCGTATCTGATTGTTGATGGCGTGATGCCATCTAATGAAGGCCGCGGTTACGTGTTGCGTCGCATCATTCGTCGTGCGGTGCGCCACGGTAACAAACTGGGCGCAAAAGGTGCCTTCTTCTACAAGCTCGTTGGCCCCTTGGCGGCGATTATGGGCACGGCTGGTGAAGCGCTGCGTGAGCAGCAAACCATGGTCGAAAAAGTACTTAAAATCGAAGAAGAAAACTTCGGTCGCACCCTTGAGCGTGGCATGGTCATGCTGGAAGAAGCCTTGGATAAAGTGCAAGGGGATGTGCTAGACGGCGAAACCGTCTTTAAGCTTTACGATACCTATGGCTTCCCGGCTGATTTAACCAACGATGTTGCCCGTGAGCGTGGCTATCGCATCGATGAAGACGGGTTTGAAGCGGCGATGGAAGCACAGCGCCAGCGTGCGCGCGAAGCGGGTCAGTTCGGTACTGATTACAACCAAGCCATCAAAGTGGAGCATGGTTCAGACTTCTGCGGTTACACTGGCACAGAGGGCGAAGGAAGCATTACCGAGATTTTTGTCGATGGTGCCTCTGTTGAGACGCTCGCATCGGGTGATCATGCGGTTGTGATTCTCGACCATACCCCTTTCTATGCCGAAGCGGGTGGTCAATGTGGTGACGCTGGTGTGCTGATTACCGAGCAAGGCCGCTTTGCAGTGACAGATACGCAAAAAGTTGGTCAGGCCATTGCGCACTACGGCAGTATAGTAGAAGGGCAACTGCTTGTCGGTAGCACAGCGAAGGCGCAGGTTGATGCCGCGCGTCGTCAAGCTATTGCACTTAACCACTCTGCCACTCACTTACTTCACGCAGCCCTGCGTCAAGTCTTAGGTGAGCATGTGGCACAGAAAGGCTCGTTGGTTCGCCCAGACGGATTGCGTTTTGACTTCTCGCACCTAGAAGCGGTCAGTCACGACGAATTAAAAGCGGTTGAGCGAATCGTCAATGAGCAAATCCGCGCCAACCACAGCGTGCAAACTGATGTGATGGATATCGATGCGGCCAAACAAAAAGGGGCGATGGCTCTGTTTGGCGAAAAGTACGATGACAAAGTACGCGTGCTGACCATGGGTGACTTCTCCATCGAGCTATGTGGCGGGACGCACGCAAACCGTACCGGTGATATTGGCCTGTTTAAGATCACCTCTGAGGGTGGCATTGCTGCGGGTATACGCCGCATTGAAGCGATCACCGGACAAGATGCGATTGAGCATGTGTATCAGCAACAAGCTGACTATGAAGCCAAGCTTGACGATGCACACGGCAAAGCCAAGGCGCTTGAGAAGCAAATTCAGCAGCTTAAGCAAAAACTGGCGGCGCAAGAGAGTGCCGGGCTTATCAATCAAGTCCGAGAACTTAACGGTGTTAAAGTGCTTGTGAGCCAGCTCGATGGCGCAGATAACAAAGCGCTGCGTAGCATGGTTGACGACTTGAAAAACCAGATGGGTAGCGGGATTGTTCTGCTCGGTAACGTTGCCGATGGTAAAGTCGGTCTGATTGCCGGTGTGACCAAAGATCTGACTGGCAAAGTTAAAGCCGGTGAGTTAGTCAACCTTGTCGCGCAACAAGTCGGCGGCAAAGGTGGTGGTCGCCCAGATATGGCGCAAGCGGGCGGCAGTGATGTGGCTGCATTACCGCAAGCGATTCAATCTGTCGATGCATGGCTGGCAGAGCGCCTCTAATCGAGATCACAGCTAAGTGTTAAAGTCAAGAGGGTCGCCATAGTCGGCCCTTTTTTGTGATCTAGATTAATAATTGCACTTTTTTTTTGATTCTGTATAGTGCAACGCCTTAGGCATGCGCTGGCGAGAAGACGTGATATGGCTTAGGTTTTACGTCCTTGCCAACCAGTGCAACACAGATTTCTCTTACACTGTTATCTCAGGTCAAGCGCTAACATCGCTAACGGCATGATGATAAAACAGTAAATTTCTCTGCCCTTTTCTGGATATGGCCTGATAATTCAGCCATAGTGTGTGTTGCGGCGTTTATTTAACCGTCGCATTAGCATCACGAGCAGGGAAATGGTCATACGATCACAGATAGCGGGCCGGAACGCAGGCGGGTTATCTGGCTCAGACACTGATTGAATAAGTAAAAGATTGATACTCAAGGAGTAGAAGAATGCTGATTTTGACTCGCCGTGTTGGCGAAACTTTGATGATTGGTGATGAAGTCACCGTCACCGTCTTGGGTGTGAAAGGTAACCAAGTTCGCATCGGTGTGAACGCACCAAAAGAAGTCTCTGTACACCGTGAAGAAATTTACATGCGTATACAAGCAGAGAAAGGCACCCCAGCCGGTGGTCAGAACGACTACTAATTGAGTGCAGAAAAGGTCGACCTAGGTCGGCCTTTTTTATGTCAGAAAGTTGCAGCATAACTACGTCTAAACGACCAATAAACCAACAAAAAAGCCGACCTTTGGGTGATAATTGTCCATTTGTTTGGGGCTAAGCGATTTTTGCCCGAAAAGTGTTTGACATATTTGTGGCTCAAAGTAATATGTGCCCCCGCAGCGACGGTGAGGTGGCCGAGTGGCTGAAGGCGCTCCCCTGCTAAGGGAGTATACGGTTTGTAGCCGTATCGAGGGTTCGAATCCCTCCCTCACCGCCATGTTGCTGCAAGCAAGATAGATGTGCGTCCGTAGCTCAGCTGGATAGAGTACCTGGCTACGAACCAGGCGGTCGGAGGTTCGAATCCTCCCGGACGCGCCATTTACTTGTGGTGAGGTGGCCGAGTGGCTGAAGGCGCTCCCCTGCTAAGGGAGTATACGGTTTGTAGCCGTATCGAGGGTTCGAATCCCTCCCTCACCGCCATGACTTACAAGCCTGCCTTGTAAAACTGATGTGCGTCCGTAGCTCAGCTGGATAGAGTACCTGGCTACGAACCAGGCGGTCGGAGGTTCGAATCCTCCCGGACGCGCCATCATCCTTCACGGAAGACTTGCAAACGATGTTCAGGATGAACCGATTGTCGACACGCGCTCGTAGCTCAGCTGGATAGAGTACCTGGCTACGAACCAGGCGGTCGGAGGTTCGAATCCTCCCGAGCGCGCCATCTTCAATCATGCAAATCCGTCAGCGCGTCCGTAGCTCAGCTGGATAGAGTACCTGGCTACGAACCAGGCGGTCGGAGGTTCGAATCCTCCCGGACGCGCCATTTCTTTGCTTTAGTCCCAAATCCATCTCTCCTTATTGCTCGTCACCACTTCGCAGTTCGCGTTATTCTCTCATCGATCGTTGTTGTAAATACCGACCGTTCAGTCTGTTTTTCTCGCTCATGTGACCTTCCTACTGGTCAATCCTTGTGATGCGTTCATTAACGCTTTCTCCTTTTATCAGACGCTAAAAGCGATTGGCTGTGGAGAAGAAAAAGGTTTTTTCCAAAATTCGCACAATCATTTTGATTCCCGCATCGAAGCCCTTGCATAGACAAGCTCGCAATTCTGATAGACCCTCAGTACTCACCGTTAAATGCGCAATCTATATATTTACCTTTACGTAAGCGTCAAATTAAGGTTATCGCGTCTGGCGCGGTGATGGCGTGCGTTGTAAGGTAACAAAAACGCAACACATCGATTGTCATTTGTGCAAATAGTTAGTATTTTGACCGCAAACGATTAAATACCCCTTTAAACCCTGTGAGGAATCAAATCATCGTTAAAGGGGAATAGGTGACAAGGACGATAACCATGGAACTGGGCCCGCTTTTAGAACAGGCACTGATGCTCATGCTCACCGGCATGTCAGTGGTGTTCGTATTTCTTTCAATTCTGATTTTTCTGGTACGTCAGCTAGCTCGCTTTGGCGATCCTACCCCGCCTACGCCAGCATCGTCTGTCACGTCTACCCCCGTTAAAGCTCAGCCGGGAACATCCCCGGATGTGATTGCTGCGATTACTGTCGCTGTTCAGCAATATCGCCAACGCCAGCGTTGAGTGGTAAGGCACATATAAAAAAGGAGTTTGTTATGTCTACGCCGTTAGCTATTACCGATGTGGTGCTTCGTGACGCCCATCAGTCGTTGTTTGCCACGCGCCTGCGTTTGGACGATATGTTGCCGATTGCCGCCGAGCTTGATCAAATAGGTTTTTGGTCACTCGAAACATGGGGTGGGGCGACCTTTGACGCGTGTATTCGCTACTTGGGGGAAGATCCTTGGGTGCGCTTGCGCGAGCTGAAAAAGGCGATGCCGAACACGCCAATGCAGATGTTGTTACGTGGGCAAAATTTGCTGGGATATCGCCACTATGCCGATGACGTGGTGCATAAATTTGTCGAACGTGCGCATGCCAACGGGATGGATGTGTTCCGTATTTTTGATGCCATGAATGATGTGCGCAATTTCAAAGCGGCGGTCGGTGCCGCGGTAGAAGTCGGGGCACATGCACAAGGAACGATCTCGTATACCACAAGCCCTGTTCATACCTTGGACACATGGACAGATCTTGCCAAGCAATTGGAAGATTTAGGGTGTCATTCACTGTGTATTAAAGACATGTCTGGCTTGCTAAAACCCTATGAAGCCTATGAGCTGGTGAGCCGCATCAAATCGGCGTGTGATATCCCTTTATCGCTGCACTGTCACGCCACGACTGGCTTATCAACTGCAACGGCCATTAAAGCCGTTGAAGCAGGACTCGATGTGTTAGATACCGCGATTTCGTCGATGAGCCAGACCTATGGCCATACGCCAACGGAAACCGTGGTGGCGATGCTGGAGAACACAGAGCGTGATACGCAGCTTGACCTCAATAAGCTGGAATCTGTGGCTGCCTATTTTAGAACGGTCCGGAAAAAGTATGCGCAGTTTGAAGGGCAGCTCAAGGGCGTCGACTCACGTATTCTGATCGCGCAAGTGCCGGGCGGCATGCTCACCAATATGGAAGGCCAGCTTAAAGAGCAAGGAGCGGCCGACCGCTTGGATGAGGTACTCGATGAGATCCCGCGTGTACGTGAAGATCTTGGTTATATTCCATTGGTCACGCCCACCTCCCAAATTGTCGGCTCGCAAGCAGTGATTAATGTTCTGACTGGCGAGCGTTATAAGAGCATTACCAAAGAAACGGCGGCGCTACTTAAAGGCGAATATGGAAAAGCGCCCGCACCAGTCAATGCGAAGCTGCAAGCCCAAGTGCTGGATGGTGAAGCGCCGATTACTTGCCGCCCTGCAGATAAATTAGCGCCTGAGCTGGATGCGCTCACGCAGGCTCTGATTGAAAAAGCCGACGCCGAAAACGTACCTTTGGCAGACGACAAAATCGATGATGTCTTAACCTACGCGTTATTTCCGCAAGTGGGATGGAAGTTCTTACAAAATCGCGGTAACCCCGATGCCTTTGAACCTGCACCAACCGGTGAAGCAGAGCCTGCCTCTGTGGCCACCAAGCCGACGTCAGGCGGCGAGATTGAAACCTATAGCGTGCGTGTGAATGGGCAAGTCTTTAACGTAGATGTAGGTCCAGATGGCGCGTTAGGGGACATTCAGCCCAGCGCGTCGCCAGTGGTATCAGCCCCTCAACCTAGCGCCGTTCAACCACAAGGCGAACCCGTCACTGCTCCTTTGGCGGGTAACATCTTCAAAGTGATGGTATCGCCGGGTGAGCACGTGCAAGAAGGGGATGTATTGATTGTGCTCGAAGCGATGAAAATGGAGACCGAGGTCCGAGCGGCGCAAGCAGGCACAGTTCAGGATGTCCAAGTAAAAGAAGGCGATGCGGTGACCGTGGGTATGCCGCTATTGCACTTAGGGTAAGAGGGCAACATGGAAGGATTAATGATCTTGTGGTCAGAAACGGGCTTGGCGAATTTCCAATGGCCTCAGCTTGTGATGATCGCCGTCGGTTGCTTGTTGCTCTTTTTGGCCATTCGCCGTGGGTTTGAACCTTTGTTACTTTTGCCCATCGGGTTCGGGGCGATACTGGCGAACATTCCTAATGCCGGATTTAACGAGCCGGGCGGCTTGCTCTATTACGTCTATCATGTCGGCATCGATACGGGCGTCTTCCCGCTATTGATTTTTATGGGTGTTGGCGCGATGACCGATTTTGGCGCGCTGATTGCCAATCCGCGCACGCTACTATTGGGTGCGGCGGCACAGTTCGGCATTTTTGCTACCTTGTTTGGTGCCATTTTGCTCAACTTGGTTCCCGGGATGGCATTTACGCTCAAGGATGCCGCCTCGATTGCCATTATTGGTGGTGCGGATGGGCCGACAGCAATCTTCCTCGCCAGCAAACTGTCGCCGGATTTGCTCGGTGCCATTGCAGTCGCCGCCTACAGTTACATGGCGCTTGTGCCGATTATTCAGCCTCCGATCATGAAGCTGTTTACCTCGGAAAAAGAGCGTCAAATCGAGATGAAGCAGTTACGCCATGTGTCGAAAACTGAGAAAGTGCTGTTTCCGCTGGCGGTATTAATGATGACCATCTTGTTCTTGCCGTCGGCAACACCGCTGGTCGGCATGTTCTGCCTCGGGAACTTGATGCGAGAATGTGGGGTTGTCGACCGTTTATCCGGCACCGCGCAAAATGAGCTGATTAACATTGTCACCATTTTCCTTGGCTTGGCGGTGGGCTCTAAATTAGAAGCGGATAAGTTTCTTCAGTTTGAGACGTTAGGCATTTTGGTGCTCGGTGCTGTGGCATTCAGTATTGGGACTGGCGCCGGCGTGCTTATGGCAAAGCTGCTTAACCGCTTTAGCCGCGATCCGATCAATCCGCTGATTGGCGCAGCAGGCGTGTCGGCAGTGCCCATGGCGGCAAGGGTTGTCAACAAAGTTGGTTTAGATGCCAACCCACACAACTTCTTGTTAATGCATGCCATGGGGCCCAATGTGGCTGGTGTGTTGGGCTCCGCGGTGGCAGCGGGTATCTTGTTGGCGCTGGTCGGATAACGCGCCCTGCCTTGTGACGAGAAAAGGCGAAAGAAAACGGAGGTAGGCATTGTGTCTATCGCCGTTTTTGTTAAGACTAGAGGTTTACGCTTTGCGATTACGCAGTGCGTTGCTATGAAGCGATGAGTCAGGTGACTCAACCGTGCAACGGCATGCGAAAGGAGTCTTTATGTCGAACAATATATCTCTTGCGATCCCCCAATTTGGAGGACCTGAGGTGTTAACCGCCGTTAATCGTCCCATTCCGTCTCCGTCTGAAGAACAAGTGCTGATTCAGGTAAAAGCGGCAGGTGTGAATCCGATTGACGCAAAAACGCGTGCAGGCCACGGCTGGGCCGCAGAGCATAACCAAGACAAATTGCCTTGGGTGCCGGGATATGATGTTGCGGGTGTTGTGGTGGCTAATGGCACTAACGAAAGCAAGTTTGATGTGGGCGACCGCGTTGCCGGTATGATTGGCTTTCCCACTGATGGTGGCGGTTATAGCCAGTACGTAGTAGCTGACGCAGGATTACTCTCGACCGTTCCACCGAGTGTGCCTATGGTGGACGCCGCTGCCTTACCACTAGCAGGCCTTACCGCATGGCAAGCGCTCGAGCACGCGCAATTACGGGTAGACGAAAAAGTACTGATCTTGGCCGGTGCCGGTGGCGTGGGTCACTTGGCGGTGCAATTAGCGGTTCGAACCGGGGCGAATGTTTACGCGACCGCGTCGCCGTCTAATCATGATTTCTTGCGTCAGCTTGATGCAAAACCGGTTGATTATCACCAAACCCATTGGGCAACCGCTCATGGTGAATTTGATGTGCTGATTGATCTGGTTGGGGGAGAAACTGGGATTGATGCGCTCGCCAGTTTGCGCACTGGCGGTCGTGTGGTGACCGTGCCGACCAATACCCGCGATATGATCACCTCAGCAGCGGCCGAGCGGGGCTTGAAAGCCACGGGGATGCTGGTGGAGCCCAATACATGGCAAACTCAGCGCCTACTCGACATGCTTGACCAAGGTGATTTACGGATTGATATTGCGGCTGTGTATCCGTTAGCGGAGGCTGCACAAGCACATATTGCCCTTGAAGACGGTCATACGCGTGGTAAACGCGTCCTCGAAATGCCGTCTGCATAAATGGATAAAAAGAGTGGTCATTCAGGGCCTAAACGCCTGAACCAATAGGGGAGTCTGCGGTCGAATGGGCGATTGGTCATCGCTGGTTATGTTGTTTGCAACCAGCTTTCTCAGTGCCACCTTGCTCCCGGGTGGCTCTGAAGCCAATATGGTGTATTTACTTCATCACCATAGCTACCCCGAAAGCGTCATTATTGCTATTGCCAGTGTGGGCAATACGCTAGGCGGTATGACCAACTATGCGATTGGTCGTTGGTTACCTGACTATCAACCCAAGCGGCGCTGGGATCGCCACGCGCAGGCGTGGTTAAAGCGATACGGTTATGCCGCATTATTGTTAAGTTGGGTGCCCGCCATTGGCGATCCCTTATGTGTCGTCGCCGGGTGGCTACGTTTACGCCAGTCTTGGTGCTGGCTAGTTATTTTTTCTGCAAAAACAGCGCGCTACCTTATTCTTGTCTTGTCATATCATTGGGTAGCCGGGTAGGAAATTATCATATGCAACGTTTATTGCTTGTCTCGTTTTTTGTTCTTGCCTCACTGACAGGGTGTCAGTTACTTGGCCCACAAGCCACGCCAACCCCTGAAGGTATTACTTGGATCAAAACCGTGTCGCCACCTGAGGGCAGCGCACAGGTACCTTATCAAGAGTTTCGTCTCGATAACGGGCTGACCGTTCTGTTGCATCAAGACCACTCCGATCCTTTGGTGAAAGTCGATATGCGTTATCACGTCGGTTCATCCCGTGAAGAACCGGGTAAATCGGGCTTTGCACACTTCTTTGAACACATGATGTTCGAAGGCTCCAAGCATGTGGATGATCATGGAAAACGGATCAAAGAAGTAGGGGGGTATAACAATGGCTCGACCGATCGCGATACCACTCAGTACTATCAAACCGTTCCCGCCAATGAGTTAGAGCGCGTGCTATGGCTTGAGTCGGACCGAATGGGCTTTTTGCTAGAAGCTGTCTCACAACGTAAATTTGAAGTGCAGCGTGATACTGTGAAAAACGAACGCGCTTATCGCATCGATAATGCGCCCTATGGCCGTGTTAATGAAACCATTAATCAAGCGCTTTATCCTGAAGGACACCCCTATTCTTGGCCTGTGATTGGCTATGTTGAGGATCTTGATCGCGTCGATGTGGGGGATTTGAAACAATTTTTCCTACGCTGGTACGGACCAAACAATGCCACTTTGACCATCGGTGGAGATATTGATGTACAACAAACGCTGGCTTGGGTGAACAAGTACTTCGGTGATATTCCTGCTGGCCCAGAAGTGGCTGACCCTGAACCACAACCCGTCACGCTTGAGGCGGACCGCTATGTCACCTTGGAAGACCAAATCTCCCAACCCGTATTGGTCATTACCTTTCCAACCGGTACGCCAGACACAAATGCCAGTACCCGCTTGAGTGTGCTTGCCAGCGTGCTTGGACAAGATCGTGATAGCCTGCTTTATCAGTCATTGGTGCAATCAGGTAAGCTGTTGAGCGCGGGCGCTTCTCACCGTTGCGGTGAGCTTGCTTGTACGTTTGAGCTCTATGGTGTAGGTAGCCAGCAGCAATCATTGGCTGAGGTTGAAACCCTGTTGATGGACGCGCTTACGACCTTTGAACAACAAGGGGTATCGAAGGCAAGTATTGCTCGCATCAAAACCATGGCTGAAGCGGATGACATTTTCGCGCTGCAAAGTGTGGACGGTAAAGTCGAGCAGTTGGCCAGTGACTTCAGTTTATTTGGTGATGCCAATCGCTTAGAAGCACGTTTAGCGCGTCTTGAGGCGGTGACCCCTGAAAACGTGATGGAAAGTTTCCACCGCTGGCTGAAAGGTAAGCCTGCCGTGTATCTGAGTGTCGTGCCTTACGAGCGTACGGATTTGGTGGCGAAGCCAGCTAACTTTGTGTATCAGCGCCCCGACTACGCGCAAAGCGTCGCGCCTTCACAAGAGAAGCTGCCCCCCCGTCGTACGCCGGAAAATATCGATCGCACCCAAGTGCCTCCAGCGTCCGGTAGTGTGACGGTGAACGTGCCGAAGATTTATCGTGCGGACCTCGATAATGGCATTCATCTCGCTGGGACGGAGAGTCGCGAAACGCCGACGGTTACCCTATATATGACCTTGCCTGCCGGTACCTTAATGGAGCCGAATGACAAGCGTGGTCTCGCCAACCTTACTGCCCAAATGGTCACCGAAGGTGGGGCGGGGATGACCGCGGCGGAGTTAACCCAAGCTTTGAAGCAATTGGGGAGTCAGGCGAGTATTGAAGCCGATGAGCATGAAACCTATATCACGATTACTGCGCTGAAAAAACATGTAGGTGAAACCCTGCAACTCGTTCACAAAGCGTTAAGTGCGCCTACCTTCTCCGAGCAAGACTTCACGCGGGTAAAAGCGCAACTGCTGGAAGGGATGGCTTCGCGTGCCGATGATGCCAGCTGGCTTGCAGACCAAGCTACTCGAGAGCTCTTGTTCCAAGACGCGGTATTCCGGTCACCACGAGGTGGCGTAATGGAAGATATTGAGGCACTGACCATCGATGATGTACGTGCGTTTTATCGCCAACACTATGTATTGAAAGGCAGCCAGCTCGTGGTCGTGGGGGATGTGTCACGCGATCAAGCCGTGACGTTGGCGAACCAAATAACACCGTGGCAAGAGGCGCCTCGTTCGCAGCCTCAAATCGCCCGCGCGGTTCCTCGGGATGAAAAACAGCCACAAATTTGGCTTGTAGATAAACCGAAAGCGCCGCAAACCAGTATCCGTATGGTGCGCCACGGTATGCCTTATGATGCGACCGGCGAGATGTTTATCACACGCCTGGCCAACTTTAACCTTGGCGGCAACTTCAACTCACGTATTAATCAGAACCTGCGCCAAGATAAAGGCTATACCTATGGCGCCGGTGGCGGTGTGTACAGTGGGCGTCAACTCGGCACCATTGAGTTTGATGCTGATGTCCGTGCGGACGCGACGGTTGATGCAATCAACCAGCTTTGGCAGGAAATGGCCAATGCGGCGGAAAATGGTTTCACACCGCAAGAGCTCGCTTACCTGCGCCAATCGAGCGGGCAACGAGATGCGCTGAGCTATGAAACCCCGTGGGAAAAGGCAGGTTTAATTGCCCATGTTGAGGAATTTGGCTTGCCCGACAACTACCGCGATGAGCAGCAAGCGATCATTCAGACAATTGATCTTGAACGCTTAAATCAGGCAGCGAGACGTTGGTTTAATCCGAATGACTATCAAATCATCGTTGTCGGAGATGCCGAACAGCTTGCGCCAGAGCTGAAAGCGCTTGGTTTGCCGGTGAATCCGCTTACGCTTGAGTATCGCTAACGCCGCTTCGAGTAAACACATGTCGCTGCGTGATGGCTTTTGAGTGATAGCTTGTTTATCCTAACCCGTCACGCAGCACAAAGGTAAGAGAAACGTTTTGACTGATTTCACCCAGCGGTTAGCGCGTTTGGCGCAAAACCCAGAAGCATTAAAGGGGATTGGCCGAGGACTGGAGCGTGAAGCCTTACGGATCACGCCAACCGGGCACTTGGCACAGACGCCGCATCCAGATGCACTTGGCTCAGCGCTAACGCATCGATGGATCACTACGGACTTTGCGGAGTCTTTGTTGGAATTTATTACGCCCGTCAATACATCGGTCAACGGAATGCTCGATGAGCTGCAAGACATTCACCGTTTTACTTACAAGCAAATGGGTGACGAGCAGCTATGGCCCATGTCCATGCCATGTGTGGTCGCCTCTGAAGACGATATTACCTTGGCACAATATGGCAGCTCGAATATCGGGCGGATGAAAACACTTTATCGCCAAGGGCTCAAACATCGCTATGGCAGTGTGATGCAAGTGATCTCTGGGGTGCATTTTAATATCTCCCTCCCAGAGACGTTTTGGCAGCATCTCTACCACACGGAGTCCGTGACGCAAGCCCAAGTCACGCAAGGCTATTTTGATCTTATCCGTAACTACTACCGTCACGGTTGGATGATCCCGTACTTGTTTGGTGCGTCACCTGCCTTGTGTGGCACTTTTATTAAGCATGCACAGACCCGGTTGCCGTTTGAGCATTTGCCCTCAGGCACCTGTTATTTGCCGTATGCAACCTCATTGCGTCTCAGTGATTTAGGCTATACCAACAACGCACAAGCCGAGCTAAGAATCGGCTTTAATACCCTTGAGCAATATTTGGAAGGGCTGCGCAGTGCGATTCGCACCCCTTCTCACGAGTTTGCCAAACTTGGGATCCGTGATGGTGACAGCTATCGCCAGCTCAATACCAATGTCTTGCAGATAGAGAATGAACTCTATGCGCCTATCCGTCCGAAACGCAATGCGAAAAGTGGTGAAAAGCCCACAGAAGCGCTAGATCGTGCCGGTGTCGAGTACATTGAAGTGCGCTCGCTAGATGTTAACCCTTACAGTCCGGTTGGTATTGAACAAGACCAAATCCATTTCTTAGATCTCTTTGTAAGTTGGTGCGCGCTCTCACCGTCAGACCCGATGACGGATGCGGAGCTCAATTGCTGGCGCGAGAACTGGAACAAGATCGTGATTGAGGGGCGCAAGCCAGGCTTATTGCTGACCACCGGATGTAACGGCCATCAGCGCTCACAAGCGGAGTGGGGTTTGCAAGTGATGGCTGAGCTCAAACAATTGGCTGTCGTGATGGACCGAGCGGTGGGCGATAATCGCTACGAAACCGTCTGCGATAAAATGATGGCTTGCTTTGACAACCCTGAACTCACCCTCTCTGGGCGCTTGCTTGCCGATATTATTGCCCAAGGTGGTATTGGTAATGTGGGCTTAGGGTTAGCCAGTGCGCACAAGACAGCGCTGAGAGGCGATGACTATCGTGTCCACAGTGATGCGGAATTTTTGCAAGAAGCAGATGCCAGTATCGCCCGTCAAAAAGATGTCGAAGCCAGTGACACTCTCAGCTTTGAGGCCTTCTTGAAAGACTATTTCAAAGATGTGCCAATGGCAGAAAGCTGGTAAATCGGAGGATGACTTGGGTGCGTTTTAGGCGAATTTTCGCGGCACTAGGGGCGGCATTATTGCTGTCTAGCTGTGCAACGCCCCCGCCGGATAATCCAAATAACCTATGTGCGATTTTTGATCAGAATCCAGATTGGTTTGAAGCGGCGGTGGAGATGGAAAAGGCGTGGGGAACACCCATCCAAGTCGCGATGGCCTTCGTGAAACAAGAGAGTGCGTTTGTCCATGATGCTTTGCCGCCTCGCGATTATGTCCTAGGCATTTTGCCTTGGGGACGTGTGAGTAGTGCCTATGGGTATGCACAAGCGCAAGACCCAGCATGGTCGGACTATCAAAAGGCAACCGGTAATGGCGGCTCGCGCACCAACTTCGATGATGCATTGCAATTTATTGGTTGGTACACCAACGAAACCTATCGTCAACTCGGTGTGTCTAAATGGGATGTGTACCGACAATATTTGGCTTACCATGAAGGACGCGGCGGTTTTCAGCGCGGCTCTTTTGAGCGCAAACCCGGACTCAAACGCGTCGCGCGAAAAGTAGAGCAGCAAGCCAAGGACTATGGCTGGCAGCTTAAAGGCTGTCGGCAACGTTTAGAGGACAATCTGAGCTGGTGGCCTTTCTAAGCCACAGTGATGAATTAAAAGGAGGGCAAAATGCCGTTATTGGATAGTTTTACGGTCGACCATACCCGTATGAATGCACCTGCAGTGCGCGTGGCTAAAACGATGAAAACGCCCGGTGGTGATACGATCACCGTGTTCGATCTGCGCTTTTGCCGACCCAATGAAGAGATCTTGACGGAAAAAGGCATCCATACGCTGGAACACTTGTTTGCAGGCTTTATGCGCAAGCACTTAAATAGCAAGGATGTTGAGATCATTGATATCTCCCCGATGGGATGTCGGACGGGCTTTTATATGAGCTTGATTGGTGAACCTAAAGAAAGCGACGTGGGACGCGCTTGGGAAGCGGCGATGGAAGATGTATTAACGGTACCGTCGCAAGATAAAATCCCAGAGCTGAATGAGTACCAATGCGGCACCTATGCAATGCATTCTCTCTCTGAGGCGAAGGATATTGCACGTGCGATCATTGATGCTGGGATCACCGTGAATAAAAACGATGATCTGTCGCTACCTGAGTCGATGCTACAAACCTTACGTGTGGATTAAGGTCGTTGCATAGATAGATACGACATTGAATACGAAAAAGTAGACATTCAGGCGCCACCGTCCGGTGGCGTTTTTTATACTATTGACCTCTTTCTTTGCTATGTCACCAGCTACCGCCATTGGGAATAAAAACCCGAATGTCTTAATTGTTGGATAAATTACGTGAAGGGGTATGCGCGATTGCAGCTTTTTTGCTTAATGAAGCACGCTTCTGAAGTTCGGTGCTGTGCAATGTGCGGGTATTCGCTAAGCTGATAGGTATCTGGCAAGTAATAAGGTAGTGAGACCCAACGTGAAATTAAGTAAGTGGCAACCCACTCATCTCAATATTGTTCGTGCAATATGTGGCGTCATTATCTGGATGATGACGCCTAGCGCGCTGGCTGCCCTTAATGATTACTGGTCTTACAGTGAATACCTCGACCTTCATCCTGAACAAAATGCGCTGACTGAGCAACTTGATCGCCAAGTGCAAGCAGAGCCGGAGCCGCTCAAGACGTCTCCTAAAACGATTAAAATCTCAGTCGTCGTGCCGGGAGAGCAGATTTCGGATTATTGGCAGCGCAATATCCTCGCTTTAGAACGCCGGCTGCAAGCGCTGAATATCCCGTATGAATTGGAGCAAGTGACCACACGGCCCAACAACGATATTCGCGAGCAAAGTGCTTCCTTGTTCGCAGCACTTCGTGATGGCGCAGACTACCTGATTTTTACTCTCAACAGTGTTCGCCATCGTAAATTTATTAACCATGTATTGTCGCAAAACAAAACCAAGCTGATCCTGCAAAATATCACCACACCGGTTAAGTCGTGGCAGGGCAATCAGCCGTTTCTGTATGTTGGCTTTGACCACCAAGAAGGAAGCTTAGCGTTAGCAGACTATTTTAGTACCCGTTATCCGCAAGGCGCCTCTTATTCGGTGCTGTATTTTTCTCAAGGCTATGTCAGTGATGCGCGTGGCGATACATTCATCGATGCGATGAATAACCACAGTCACAATCACCTGTTGTCCGCTTACTACACCAAAGGTGACCAAGCGTCAGGCTATGAAGCGGCTAAAGCAATATTGAACAATAACTCAGCCCTCGATTTTATTTACGCATGCGCTACGGACGTGGCCTTTGGTGCAATTGATGCGCTTGAAGAATTGAATCGGCATGAGGTCGTGATCAATGGCTGGGGGGGCGGTTCAGCAGAGCTTGACGCCCTACAACGTGGCGACCTAGACGTTACTGTGATGCGAATGAATGATGACACAGGTGTGGCAATGGCTGAGGCGATTAAACGCGATCTGCAGGATCAGCCTGTGCCCGTGGTATACTCAGGCCGATTTGAAATTGTCACGAAAGAGGACAGTCCTGAGCGTATTAATGCGCTTAAGAAGCAGGCTTTCAGATACTCGGATTAACGCATCATGACTATGTCAGGCTCCAAAAAACTGTCACTTTCACAGCTACTCACGCGTCTTATCGTAGTGTTTTTCTTGTTTGTGACCGTGGGCGTTTATGTCCAGAGTTATCAGCTGACGTTGGCGGGTATTAATCAGGAAGTGACGCGCACGCTGACACAAACGTCACGCCTGTTACAGAATGTGTTTGATAGTCGCCTAGACTCGCTGCAGATCCACCAAAATACCAATGCATCCAGTATGACATTGCAAGCCTTGGTGGCACGAGGCGATCGGATTGCTCTCGATGACTATTTTATCGAGCAAGAGCAGCAAGATGCCGCCAATACCCCTGATTTCCGATTTATTGCCCGTGATGGCGAGTTGCTATGGCACGATGGCAGTAGCCTTTTTCATGGCATTGATGACAAAGGGCTTGAGCGCTTGCGCGCACAGCTGCGAGATATCAACCGCTGGACACTGACCACCATTACTACCGAGATGGAGCAGGGGTATGTGCTTATGCGTAAAACCCCGATCGTTTTCCAAGCCAGTGGTAAGTTGGGCGGTTACCTGTATGTTGCGGTGATGCTCAATGGCAATTTTTCTTTTGCCAAAAGTCTGCAGCGAGCCAGTGGTACGCAAGCCGTTTGGCTATCGGTTAAAGAGTTAACGCTCGCTTCCACACTGACCGGGGATGATAATTTCGCTAACGAACTCACCTTACCCACTAAGGGGAGTAGCCAAGCGTTTCGCAACTATCTTATCAGTCACGCTAATTTGCGTATTGAAGGGGAAAACTCAAACATCGCCGTACTGTCGGCGCAACGCAATGACAATGTACTCGCGTTACAGCGCCAAATGGGGATCAACCTTTTACTTACCACGTTAGTGATTTTAGTGGCGGCTATTTGGGTCAACCGGTTTGTAAAAACCCGTATTGCTGGCTCACTCGATAAGTTGATGCGTTATACATTGGGCGCGACCTCACGCCAGCGAACCTTGCCTTTTGCGGGCTCTGATATTGAAGAGTTTGATCACATCGGTCAGACACTCGAATCGACATTTGATGCCCTTTACGAAAAAGAGCGGTCATTGCAGGATTTGTTTGATTATGCGCTCTCACCCATTATTGTTTGGGATACCGACTTTGCCATCACGCGTATTAACCCGGCGGCCAAATTAAAACTGAATTATGATGCCGATGCGCAGCAAACGAGCTGGATGTACATGCAGTTTATGCGCGCTATCTCGCCGTATCTCAAGCGTGCCGTCGATGGTACCATTCTTAAAGGCGTCAATATCCATATCAATAACCGCGTGTATCGTTGGAACCTTGCCCCTTTGATGGTCGATAACCAAGTCAAAGCTGTCATCGGGCAAGGGCAGGAAATTACGTCGTTGATTGAAGCAGAGCAGCAAAGCCAACGTGCCAAAGAAGCGGCAGAAGCCTCCGCCCGAGCAAAATCAGAATTCCTCGCTAAGATGAGCCATGAGATCCGGACACCGCTCAATGGCATTCTGGGCATTACCCAAATACTCAGCGATAAAGTGGAAGATAAAGCGCAGAGCGAGCTATTGGGAAGTTTGTACCAAAGTGGTGAGCACTTACTGACTGTTCTGAATGATATTTTGGACCTGTCCAAAATTGAGCAAGGTAAGATGACCATCGAGTACGGTGATTTTTATTTGCACGATATCATCAGTACGGTAGAAAACATCTATACGCCGCTATGCGAAAGTAAGCGTATTGGACTGATTATTGAGTCTAATCTCGCAGACGACACCGTGATACGCTCTGATCAATCACGCTTGACCCAAATACTGTTTAACTTGATGAGTAATGCGGTGAAGTTTACCCATCAGGGTAATGTGGCGCTTGAAGTCAAACTTACCCCAATGGAGGGGGATCAGCACCGCTTGATTATAAAAGTGCAAGATTCAGGGGTGGGCATGAGTGCAGACGCACTCGACACCTTATTCGATCCTTTCGTTCAGGCTGACTCAAGTGTGACGCGCAAATACGGCGGCAGTGGATTGGGGCTTTCCATCGTCAAGAGTCTGCTCGACTTACTCGGCGGTACGATTGAGGTGACCAGTGAAGCGGAGAAAGGCAGCTGCTTTACGCTGACGGTGCCAGTCGAACATGTAGATAATAAACCTAAAACCATGGTGGAAAGCACCGTGTTTGACGCCAAACAGGCGGGCATTCAGCGCGTGCTGTTAGTGGAAGATAACAAGATTAATGCGATGGTGGCACAAGCGTTCTGCAAAAAACACGACATCAGCGTGGATTGGGTAAAAGATGGTGAGCAAGCACTTACATCTTTACGCGAAAGCACCTATGATCTTGTGTTGATGGATAACCAAATGCCCAATTTGGGTGGCATTGATGCCACTAAGGCTATTCGCCAAGATCTAGGGCTTAATGTGCCGGTTTATGCGTGTACTGCCGATGCATATGGCAGTGTGCATGAAGCCTTTTATGAGGCCGGGGCAAATTATGTGATTGTCAAACCCATCAAAGAAGACAGCTTTGTTGAAGCGTTGCGTTATTACCAAACTGAGCACCAAGCAATGGTAGAGCAGAGCCCCGCTGATCAGTGAGAGGTTTGCGTATAAGGTCAATATAACGGGAAAAAGGCAGAGCCGTTAAGTAGTTCTAACGTTAGAAAACTTAACGGCGCATTCTGTTCTACTCGGTGGTGACTTTCTGCTTTTGGATTGGCAGCACTTTAACTTGTTTGATCATATTCTCGGCAACATCGACGATTTCAATTAGGTGGCCGTCAATTTCCACGCTTAGGCGGCTATTAGGAATATCCTCCAAGTGCTCCAAGATCAAACCGTTCAATGTGCGGGGGCCGTCGGTAGGGAGATCCCAGTTCAGGCTCTTATTCAAATCACGGATATTGGCGCTACCCTCAATCAGGTAACCGCCATCTGTCAGCGGAGTGATTTCTTCGGCTAAGCTTGGCGAGAGTGAGGTGGTAAATTCCCCCACGATCTCTTCGAGAATGTCTTCTAAGGTCACCAAACCGATAATATCGCCGTACTCATCCACAATCAGACCAATGCGTTGCTTGTTACGTTGGAATTTCAGCATCTGTACGTTGAGCGGGGTGCCTTCTGGAATGAAGTACACTTCATCTGCAGCGCGCAACAAGGTCTCTTTATTGAATTCGTTTTTCTCGACCATCAAGCGGTACGCTTCTCGTACCCGTAACATGCCGACTACTTCGTCGATGGTGTCACGATACAGTACCATACGGCCATGTGGCGCATGGGTAAGCTGGCGCATAATAGACTTCCAGTCATCGTTGACATTGATCCCTGTGATTTCGTTACGTGGCACCATAATATCGTCTACCGTCACCTCTTCGAGCTCTAAGATCGAGATCAGCATATGCTGGTGACGACGAGGGATTAAACTGCCGGCCTCATTAACGATGGTACGCAACTCCTCGGTACTTAAATTGTCTTTCCCATCACTTTTCACGCCTAAGCCAAGTAAGCGTAGAAAGCCGTTAGTAATGAAGTTCACCAAGCTTACAACCGGGTAAAACACCTTCATTAAGATGGTGAGTACAAAGCTGCTGAGAAAGGAAACGCGCTCAGGGTATAAGGCTGCCAAGGTTTTCGGTGTCACTTCTGCAAACACCAAAATCACCATCGTCAGGACACCGGTCGCAATCGCAATACCGGCATCACCATAAAGACGTAGCCCTAAGACAGTCGCAATAGAAGAGGCAAGAATATTGACGAGGTTATTGCCGATTAGAATGAGTCCAATCAAGCGATCCGGGCGTGCTAGCAGTTTTTCAACGCGCTTGGCACCGGTATGGCCCTGTTTAGAAAGGTGGCGTAATCGATATCGATTCAATGCCATCATGCCTGTCTCAGAGCCGGAAAAATACCCGGAAATGACGATAAGCAATACCAAGAAGGAAATTAATATTCCCGTCGATATGTCGTCCAACGAACTGTTCCTTACGTTTGTTTTAAAATGTGAGCGTCTGCTCGAGAGTATAACACTGACATGCCTTTGGGTGGTGAGCGCACCCATCATGCATTCTAGAGTGACGATTAACCCGCAATAAGGATCTCGCGAACAAATCGGCTACCAAAGTAGGCCAATGTGAGTAGAAAGGCGCCTACAATACTAAACCAAATCACTCGACGTCCACGCCAGCCAGATTGATAGTGGCCCCATAGTAGCACACCATAGACCACCCATGCTGCCATCGATAGGAAGGCTTTATGCGCTTTTCCTTGCGCGAACATATCATCGACAAAAGCAAATCCAGTAATTAAGGTGAACGTCAGTAAACTCTGACCCACTAAAATAATGTTGAAAAGTTGGCGTTCCACCATCATTAAAGGTGGGACGTTATGGTTGATGACCTGACGTTTTTTATGTTTTAACTGATAGTCGAGCCAAGCCAGCTGCAGTGCGTACAAGGTTGCAATCATCAGGGTCGAGTACGCAAACAGCGCCAAGGAGATATGCAACAACACCTCAGGGTGTGACTCTAAATGGGTAATAAAGGCACCGGGTAGCAAGGTCGCGCTGGCGAGGTTTAACCCCGCAAAGGCATAGACAACCGGCAGCAAAAACCATAAACGGAGTCGGAAAATCAGGCCGGTAGTCATCATAGCAATGATGAAACTTACCAACGACGCGACGTTGAGTATGCTTAAATTTTGCCCGCTGCCAGAAAGGATTAAATCCTTGAGCAGATATGCGTGCAATGCCAGCGCAGCCAGTGCAGTAAAGAAGACCGGCTTCGCACTAATCTGATTGTTGCTGGACAAGCCGGGGATGATCTGCAAAATGGCGGCCAGATAAAGCAGTGATGCCAATAAGGCTGTCAGAATATCCATCGTCACCGATCAGTCAGTTAATCAATAAGAATGAAGGTGTGAGTATACCTTGCCTCAATCTCTGTCGCTATCGATACATGCAAGCGATGGGGGGATTGCGGTATAATCTCAATTAATTTCGCGACAGCGATTGCACCCTGACGGTCAATGTCATGGGCCAATAGGACGAGTGGGCGAGTAACGCATGTTTGAAAATTTATCAGAACGTTTATCCCGGACGCTAAAAAATATCAGCGGCCGAGGTCGATTAACGGAAGACAATATCAAGGAAACCCTGCGCGAAGTGCGTATGGCGCTACTGGAAGCCGATGTCGCGCTCCCTGTGGTTCGTGATTTTGTTAAACGCGTTAAAGAGCGCGCCGTGGGGATTGAGGTATCGAAAACCCTGACCCCGGGGCAAGAATTCATCAAGATCGTTCAAGCCGAGCTGGAAGCGGTGATGGGCGATGCTAATGAGCAGCTTGATCTTGCCACCCAGCCTCCTGCGGTGATCCTGATGGCGGGCCTGCAAGGTGCCGGTAAAACCACCAGTGTGGGTAAACTGGGTAAGATGCTCAAAGAGCGCCATAAGAAAAAAGTGCTGGTGGTATCGGCTGACGTGTATCGCCCCGCGGCGATTAAACAGTTGGAAACACTGGCCAGTGAAGTTGGCGTTGATTTCTTTCCGTCGAGCGCAGACCAGAACCCAGTAGATATCGCCAAAGCAGCGCTCGATGAAGGGAAGCTCAAATTCTACGACGTGGTGATCGTCGATACCGCCGGTCGTCTGCACGTTGACGATGCAATGATGGACGAGATCAAAGACGTTCACCATGCGATAAACCCAGTCGAGACTTTGTTTGTGGTGGACGCCATGACCGGTCAAGACGCCGCGAACACCGCCAAGGCTTTTAACGATGCGTTAGCACTGACTGGTGTGGTATTGACCAAAGTCGATGGTGATGCGCGTGGTGGTGCTGCATTGTCGGTTCGCCATATTACCGGTAAGCCGATTAAATTCTTGGGTGTGGGTGAGAAGACTGACGCACTGGAACCATTCCACCCTGACCGGGTGGCATCCCGTATCTTGGGTATGGGTGACGTGCTGTCACTTATCGAAGATCTCGAGCGTAATGTCGATAAAGACAAAGCCGAGAAAATGGCCAAGAAGTTCAAAGAAAAGAAAGGCTTTGATCTGGGCGACTTCCGTGACCAACTGCAGCAAATGAAAAGCATGGGCGGCATGATGGGGATGATGGATAAGCTCCCGGGTATGTCGAACTTACCGGCCAACGTGAAAGATAACGTTGATGATAAGATGTTCGTGCAAATGGAAGCTATCATCAATTCGATGACCCCACGTGAGCGTCAACGCCCTGAGATCATCAAAGGCTCGCGCAAAAAACGTATCGCAGCCGGCTCTGGGACCCAAGTGCAAGACGTCAATCGTCTGCTCAAGCAGTTTACCCAGATGCAAAAAATGATGAAGAAAATGCAAAAAGGCGGCATGCGTAACATGATGCGTCAGATGAAAGGCATGATGCCGCCGGGTGGACCTGGTGGTGGCTTTATGGGCTAACCCATTTTGCAGGCGGATGAAGCGTCAGCCTGCATGACAACTCGCTGTGAGGCTTGGGACAGCTGGTGAAAATTTGGCTAAACCAGTTGCAATCACAGCAATAAAGAGTAAAATTCCCGAGCTTTATTTTGGCACGAGGCCCCGCATTGCTTACGCGAAACGGGGCCAATTTTATTAAGTAATGCAAATGAGGACGATATGGTAACCATTCGTTTGGCACGTCATGGCGCGAAAAAACGCCCATTCTATCAAATCGTTGTAGCTGACAGCCGCCAGGCGCGCGACGGTCGCTTCATCGAGAAAATCGGTTTCTTCAACCCTGTAGCTCAAGGCCAGGAAGAGAAACTACGCCTTGACCTGGATCGCGTAAACCACTGGGTTGGCGAAGGCGCTGCGGTTTCTGACCGTGTTGCTAAGCTGATCAAAGACGCAGCGAAAGCAGCGTAAGCAATCAGTGTCAGGGTTAAAAGAAGAAATGAGTGAGCAAGAAACTATCGTCGTCGGCAAGCTTGGCTCGTCATACGGCATTCGAGGCTGGCTCAAGATTTTTTCTTACACTGAAGAAGCTGAGAGCATTTTTGCCTACTCACCGTGGTTTATCCAGGTGCGTGGCGAGTGGCAACGTTTCGAGTTAGAAGACTGGAAGCGCCACAACAAAGGGTATGTTGCCAAGCTCAAAGGGCTGGATCAGCGCGAAGACGCGCAGATGCTGACCAATGCCGAAATCGCCGTTAGTGCTGAAGCACTGCCAGCGTTATCGGATGAAGAGTTTTATTGGCGTGAGCTGTTTGGCATGGACGTGGTGAATACGAAAGGCTATCACCTCGGTACTGTGACAGACATGCTTGAAACGGGCTCGAACGACGTACTTGTCGTTAAAGCCAACCTGAAAGATGCTTTTGGCAAAAAGGAACGTTTAATTCCGTTCCTTGAAGAGCAGGTCATCAAGTCGATTGATCGCACTGCTCAACGGATCGAAGTTGACTGGGATCCTGGTTTTTAAACTCCAACAGTAAGCGAGCGGAAATATGTGGGTTGGCATTATCAGCCTTTTTCCAGAAATGTTCCGAGCCGTCACTGATTTTGGAGTCACGGGCCAAGCGGTTAAAAAAGGGCTGTTAAACGTCGAAACGTGGAATCCGCGTGATTTCACCCAAGACAAACATCGTACGGTTGATGATCGACCTTACGGCGGTGGCCCCGGTATGTTAATGATGGTTCAGCCGTTGCGCGATGCCATTCACGCTGCCAAACAAGCCGCAGGCGATAACGCGAAAGTGGTTTACCTCTCTCCGCAAGGGCGTAAGCTCGACCAAGCGGGGGTCGAATCACTGGCCAGCAATGAAAAACTTATTTTGATTTGTGGCCGGTACGAAGGGGTAGACGAGCGCATTATACAAACTCACGTCGATGAAGAATGGTCGGTGGGAGATTTTGTGCTCAGTGGGGGCGAGCTGCCCGCGATGACGTTAGTAGACGCTGTTGCTCGGTTTGTACCGGGCGTTTTAGGCGACATGGCGTCAGCAGAGGAAGACTCCTTTGCCAACGGGTTGTTAGACTGTCCACACTACACGCGTCCTGAGTTGTTAGATGGGTTGGCGGTACCAGAGGTGCTAAAATCCGGAAACCACAAGGACATTCGTCGCTGGCGATTAAAGCAATCGCTAGGTCGCACTTGGCTACGACGACCAGAGCTCCTGGAAAACCTAGCTCTGACTGACGAACAGGAATCACTACTTGCCGAGTTCATTAAAGAGCATCGAGCAAGTGCCGAATCAAATTGAGTTTCAGTTTATTCTAGGGTTATAGACAATGAGTAACATCATCAAGCAGCTCGAAGACGAGCAAATGAAAAAAGACCTGCCTGAGTTTCAAGCAGGTGACACTGTCCTGGTACAGGTTAAAGTAAAAGAAGGTAACCGTGAGCGTCTGCAGCCATACGAAG
This sequence comes from Salinivibrio sp. PR932, assembly GCF_001996125.1. Lineage (NCBI taxonomy): Bacteria > Pseudomonadati > Pseudomonadota > Gammaproteobacteria > Vibrionales > Vibrionaceae > Salinivibrio > Salinivibrio sp. PR932. Next base: position 75,268 of record NZ_MUFM01000002.1, read on the forward strand.
GTGTGGTAATTGCTAAGCGCAACCGTGGCCTGCACTCTGCATTCACCGTACGTAAAATGTCTAGCGGTGAAGGTGTAGAGCGTACTTTCCAAACTCACTCGCCAGTTATCGACAGCATTACTGTTAAACGTCGCGGTGCAGTACGTCGTGCCAAACTGTACTACCTGCGTGAGCGTTCTGGTAAGTCAGCTCGAATCAAAGAGCGTCTTAACAAGAAGTAATCGCTCCGGCGTTTATTGCTCAGAAAGCCCGTCCCGATGGACGGGCTTTTTTATTGTTCTCTTACAGTCAGGTCACGAAACCACTTAATGCCCGTCACGACCATTTAACTTGCTATGTTGCCACTCACTGAAAGAGCGCAAGACATAGACAAACAATAGGGCAAAATGGCATCCGTACCTTACTCACTGATTAGCAGCATCGCTGCGTATCGAGACGGAGAACGAGAATGTCCTGGTTTCTACTCTGCGTAGTGGCTTTGATCGCCGGCTACTTCACTTATGGCACCTTTATTACCAAGGTGTTCGGTCCAAAACCCGAACAAGCGACACCCGCCATGAGCATGAACGATGGTGTGGATTACGTCCCGCTATCTGATAAAAAAGTTTATCTTATTCAACTGCTTAATATTGCAGGCCTTGGGCCGATTTTTGGTCCAATCCTCGGTGCCTTGTATGGACCGGTGGCCATGTTGTGGATTGTGTTTGGCTGTATATTTGCCGGTGCGGTCCATGACTATTTCTCAGGTATGCTGAGTGTCCGAGCAAAAGGCGCGTCGGTTCCTGCGGTAGTCGGCGAGCACTTAGGTAACTTCGCTAAACATTTTATGAACTTCTTTGCGGTGTTACTCTTGATGCTGGTGGGCGTGGTCTTTGTCTTGGGCCCTGCCAAGCTGCTAGGTAGCTTATCGGCGATGAGTGTACCGGTATGGGTGGCGATCATTTTTGCTTACTATATCCTCGCGACTGTGGTACCGATCGATAAGATTATTGGCCGCTTTTATCCGTTCTTTGGCGCCTTATTGGTCTTTATGTCGGTTGGCTTAATGATTGGTTTGGCCGCGAGCGATCACAGCTTCTACAGCCAAGGGCTCGATTTTGCCACTAACTTCCATCCCACTGATCTGCCATTGTGGCCACTGCTCTTTATCACTATTGCCTGTGGGGCGGTGTCAGGTTTCCATGCCACCCAGTCGCCATTGATGGCGCGCTGCATGCAGAATGAAAAGTCGGGTCGCTTTATCTTTTATGGCGCCATGATTGGTGAAGGTGTGATTGCGCTTATCTGGTGTAGCTTAGGATTAAGCTTTTACGAATCTACGGATGCGTTGAACCAAACGCTCGCCAATGGCGGTCCTGCCGCTGTGGTGCATGAGGTCTCTACCTCGCTCTTGGGCACCGTCGGGGGCATTATGGCGGTATTAGGTGTGATTGTATTGCCTATCACCTCAGGGGATACCGCGTTCCGTTCTGCGCGTTTGATCATTGCTGACTTTTTGAATATTCAGCAAAAGCCATTGATGAAACGTCTCCTGATTGCGATTCCTATGTTTGTGGTGGGTTACTTGATCACCAAGGCCGAGTTTGGCGTGATTTGGCGCTACTTTGGTTGGGCCAACCAAACCACGGCGATGATCATGTTGTGGGCCGCGGCAGCCTACCTAATTAAGCGTGATAAGCTGCACTGGGTCTGCACTATTCCAGCGATGTTTATGACCGCAGTGACGGTGACCTACTTAGCCAACGCCGACATTGGCTTTGGCTTACCGATGAACACAGCGACCATCATTGGCCTGGTAACAACGGTGGTGGCGAGTATTGCGTTCCTCGTGGTCTATAAGCCGAATCCTCAGCTGATTGCTGACGAGCAATGATGCCATCCTAACCAATTGGTATTACAGCAATAACGTATAAAATGCGCTAAGATCAAAGCCTCAGCACTCGCTGGGGCTTTTTTGATCAAAAGGATGGTGGCATGAAATACGCGCTTTTTTCGTTACTGACTATTGTGCTGATGACGGGGTGTGCAGCGTCGACTACACAAGCGTTAGTGGATGAGCAAAACTGGTATGGACTGGGTGAGCAAGATGGCCAGCGCGGGCTACCACAGCGAACCTTAAACGACTTACGCACACTGGTGAACAAAGCGGGCGACCGTATGACCGCCAATTACCTCGACTACGAGCAAGGCTATATTCATGGCATTGACGCATACTGCAATCCTGCACATGCGTATCAACTCGGGTTGGATGGCAACCCCTATATGGGCGTGTGCGAAAGCCGACCCGGTTCACAGCGTTTTCGTATGGAGTGGCAACGTGGCTATAACGATTACCAAAGCCAAGCGAATAGCCAGTTTTACTAGCGCTAAAGCCGGTGCCGGCATCAATTATGGGTAAGACCAAGTTTATCTTTCAGTGCCTTAAGATAACGTCGGCTTACCGGTACCGAATGAGCGGAGGAGGTCACCACCTCCGCGAGCCCATTATCTAACAGCCGGATCTCCCGAATGGCGGCAGGGTGCACCAAAAATTGCCGGTGGCAGCGCATTAAGGGCGTTTTGTCTTCTAAGACTTTCAAGCTTAAATGGGTGACGGATTCTCCATTGGCGGTGAGTAGTGTCACGCCAGTTACTGAGGTGCGTGCCACTTCAACATCCTGGTGAGGCACTAAGGTAATCCGGTTATGGCCCGCACAAGGGAGCAGCTCCAGTGCGGGTGTGATCGCCTGATAGTCCTCTTGTCGGTTTAACTCACGCGACAGTTTGTCGAGTGACTTTTTTAAGCGCGCGGTTTCGATGGGCTTGAGCAAATAATCAAATGCGTTGTCCTCAAAGGCTTGTACGGCAAACTCATCATAGGCGGTGACAAACACCACTTTGGGCATGGTCTCGGGGTCAAGCATTGCAAGCAGCTCAAGGCCGGTGACGCGAGGCATTTGAATATCTAAAAACACCACATCGGGGCGGGTGTGATTAATGGTTTTTAGTGCATCAATGGCGTTATTGCATTGACCAATGATGGTTACACCGCCTAATCCTAGCAGCTCATCTTCCAAGGCCTCACGTGCATACAATTCGTCATCCACGATTAACGCTCGAATCATGCCATGGTCTCCTTGTTTGGGGCAGTATCGGTTAATGGCAAGGTCACGGTGGCACGAGTCCAGTGATCATGCTGACAGGTCATTTTAAGCCCGTATTGTCCGCCGAATAATCCGCGTATCCGTTTATCAACAATACGAAGCCCCAGCCCAGCATGCTGTGCCGCTGGTTGATAGAAACCTGCATTGTCCTCGACTTGTAAATACAGGCACTCGCCTTCTTGCCAACCACGAATGATGATTTGACCGTCGGCCATTAATTGACTGATCCCATGTTTCACCGCGTTCTCAACCAAAGGCTGTAAGGTGAAACTGGGGATCACCGCGTGCAAGATAGCCGGATCAATCTGCTTTTCAACACTCATTCGATCGGCAAAGCGGGCATGTTCGAGTTCCAGGTAGGCATCAAGATGGTTCAGCTCTTGCTCAAGCGAGACGGTTTCACGGTTTTGTTTTAAGTTACTACGAAAGAAGGTGGATAAGTGCTGGATTAACTGACGGGCGCGCTCTGGCTCGCGCTTGACCACCGCACTGATGGTGTTCAACGCGTTAAATAAAAAGTGAGGGTTCACTTGGGCGCGTAGCAAGTTTAACTCCGCTTGGGTCAGCAAGGTTTGCTGGCGCTGATAACGACCAGTTAAAATTTGGTTGGAGAGCAAACGCGCGATCCCTTCTCCCATGGTGACATTGATTGCCGAGAACAGTTTACGTTTTGGCTCATAAAGCTTCACCGTCCCTAGCACATAGCCATCCCCGCCACGCAGCGGGATCACCAACACAGAGCCCAGTTTGCAATGGGGAGACAGTGAGCAGCAATAAGGGGTATCCGCGCCGTCGATATAGATGAGTTGGTCATCCGCAATAGCACGTCGGGTATAATCGGACGCAATGGGGGTACCGGGTAAGTGGTGGTCATCACCAATGCCGGTAAAGGCGAGGATTTTCTCGCGGTCTGTGATTGCCACAGCCCCCACGCCGGTTTCTTGCTGGATAATGGCGGCGACCTGTTCACTACTTTGTTGATTAAACCCGCTGCTTAAAATACCGACCGAGCGTTCAGCAATTTTAAGTGCTTTACTGGAAAACGCTGCTGAATAGCGCTCGAACAACGTCTTGCGATCAACAATAATGCTCATAAACATCGCGGCGCCGACTGAGTTAGCGATCACCATGGGCGCGGCGATCGCGCTGACGAGCTCATAAGCACGACTAAAGGGTTCGGCGACGGCGAGAATGATGGCCATTTGTACCAGCTCTGCTACAAACGTCACGCTCAGGACCACGGTAGGGGAAAACAAGCGGCTGGTTTGGTTGCGAGAGACCAAGTAGCGGTGCATTAAGCCGCCAATCACGCCCTCTGCTGTGGTCGAGATCGCACAAGCTAAATCTGTAAACCCTCCTAAACTATAGCGATGTAGTCCGCCGGTTAAGCCGACCAAAAACCCCACCACAGGGCCGCCAAGCAGACCGCCAAGCACGGCACCGATAGCGCGGGTATTCGCGATTGCGTCTTGGATGTGCAACCCAAAATAGGTGCCGAGAATACAGAAGCCGGAAAAAAGCACATAGCAGACACACTTGTGCGATAGCCGCCCAGAAATACTGAGCAGCGGCATAAACACAGGAGTTTTGCTCAGCAAATACGCGATCACAAGATACACGCTCATCTGCTGCAGCAACGAAAGCACTAACGCCATAACAATAAAAAGGGGTAACTAGAGTTCTCCGTTATAGTAACTGTTGGTGATAAAAGACTCTAATTAAAAATGCATGTGTAAATTAAAAATTACACCGTAATTTAAATGATACAGTTACTATTGCTTTTAAAATATGGGCTGGTATTGTCTATGTAAAACATAGTGAACATCTTTTAGGGCAGGGTCATGCAGAAAGATTCGGTAACCAATATCAACATTCGCGATGAACAAGTGCTTCTCACACCAGAGCAACTTCGCGATCAATTTCCTATCACCAAAAGTACCCGAGCGGCGATTAGTCAGGCTCGTCAGACCGTGGCAGATATTATCAACAAGCGTGATCATCGCCTGCTTGTGGTCTGTGGTCCTTGCTCCATTCATGATGTCGATGCGGCGAAAGACTATGCCCGTCGTCTGAAAGCCCTATCGGATGAGCTGAGCGATCACTTGTTTATTGTGATGCGGGTTTACTTTGAAAAACCACGCACCACAGTGGGTTGGAAAGGGCTTATCAATGATCCACACTTGGATGGCAGCTTTGATGTTGAGTTTGGCTTAAAGCAAGCACGCAGTCTGCTCACTGAGCTTGCTGAAATGGGATTGCCGCTGGCCACCGAAGCGCTCGATCCCATCAGTCCACAATACATTGGCGATTTGTTTAGTTGGGCTGCCATCGGTGCTCGTACCACCGAGTCACAAACCCATCGTGAAATGGCGAGTGGCCTGTCGATGCCGATTGGCTTTAAAAATGGTACGGATGGCAATCTGGCCACCGCCACCAATGCGATGAAAGCGGCTGCTTCAGGGCACCGTTTTATGGGGATTAACCAAGCCGGCCAAGTGGCATTATTGACCACACAAGGTAACCCCAATGGCCATGTGATTTTACGTGGCGGCAAGCAAACCAACTATGATTCAGTCTCTGTGGCCGAGTGTGAGCAGCAACTGCGCGATGCTAACCTGACGCCATCGCTGATGGTCGATTGTAGCCATGCGAACTCTCGCAAAGATTACCGTCGCCAAACCTTGGTCGCTGAAGATGTGATCCACCAGATCAATCAGGGCAACCGGTCTATTATCGGTCTGATGCTAGAAAGCCATATCCATGCGGGGAATCAGTCAGCGGATCTGCCCAAAGAAGAGATGGCGTACGGCGTCTCGATCACTGATGCTTGCATTGATTGGGCGTCTACCGAACAATTGCTGCGTCATACGCACCAAGCGTTGGCAACTTCTCTACAACAACGGATTCAACAGGACTAAATCATGGTGGCGGAACTAAGCCGACTGCGCGATCAAATTGATGATGTCGACAAACAAATGGTAACTCTACTCGCCAAACGACTGGCACTAGTTGCGGAAGTGGGAGAGGTAAAAAGTCAGCATGGCTTGCCCATTTATGCGCCTGACCGTGAAGCGGCCATGTTAGCGTCTCGACGAGAAGAAGCCGAAGCGCAAGGGGTGCCGCCCGATTTGATTGAAGATGTGCTGAGACGCACAATGCGCGAGTCGTACAGCAGCGAAAACGACTCAGGATTTAAATGCCTAAACCCGGATTTGCGCCGCATTGTGGTGATTGGCGGAGAAGGGCAGTTAGGTCGCTTATTCGCACGCTTATTCCGTTTATCGGGCTATCAAGTGTCTGTGTTGGAGAAAAACGATTGGGACAACGCAGAGGCATTGCTCGCAGATGCCGGCATGGTGGTGGTCTCTGTGCCGATTGATGTCACCGAAACCGTGATTAGCGCCCTCCAGCAGCTTCCGAAAGACTGTATCTTGGCAGACCTTACCTCCGTTAAATCTGGCCCGCTACAAGCCATGTTAACGGCGCATCAAGGCCCCGTTGTGGGGCTGCACCCCATGTTTGGTCCTGATGTGGCTAGCCTGGCTAAGCAGGTCATTGTTTACTGCGATGGCCGCGAGCCAGAAGCCTATCAATGGCTGCTCGAGCAATTTCGTATTTGGGGGGCGGGACTACACAGGATCAGTGCTGTTGAGCATGATGAGGGCATGACACTGATCCAAGCGCTGCGTCACTTTACGTCGTTTGTTTACGGGGTCCATCTGGCAGAAGAAAACCCCAACTTGGACCAGCTGACAGCGTTGAGCTCACCGATTTATCGCTTGGAGCTTGCCATGGTGGGGCGTCTGTTTGCCCAAGATGCAAGCTTGTATGCGGATATTATTATGTCCTCACCGCAAAACTTGGCGATGATTAAGCGCTTTTACCAGCGTTTTGGGGAAGCGATTGATTTGCTTGAACAGCACGACAAAGCCACCTTTGTTGATGCATTCGCGCAAGTAGAAAACTGGTTTGGCGACTATGCCCCACGTTTTTTACAAGAAAGCCAAGGCCTGTTGCGACAAGCCAACGACGCCACCCATCGCACCGCGACCTAGCTTATGTAAACCACTCCGACAATAGATGATAAATCTATACCCAAACCAGCCGCTTGGCTGGTTTTTTTACAGTGTGCATTTGTCTGTATTTTATACAAAAAAGAGAACTTTGATCCGTTGATTTGATATGGTTTTTAAGGCGCTCTTATTTGGTATGCAATCAAACAATGAAAAAAAGCACTCTGATATATCTTTCACTTATCCTTTTTACCGTGTTCTTTGCTTCTTTTATCGCATTGATGCTCTATCGTAATGCATTGCTGGCTGTGAACCTCGAACATGGACGTTACTCCGCGTGCTTTGATGATGAAGCGGCTACCGAACATATGATGCCCACATGGTTAGACAAAGAGGCCTTTACGGTTCGATTTGTTCCAGTTGGCAGTCACGATTGCTTGGCGCCAAACTTTCCCGCTATTGAAGTCTCATCCCACAAGGTGACGCACTGGTTGCATATAGTCACGACGTCTGGAGAGCAGCAGTTTTCAGGAAAGCATGCATCGTTTGGCAATGGTCAGTCTGGATGGACTTTTGTCGATGTAGGTAGTCAAGAAAGGCGCAACAACAGTTACCCATTTTATAGTGAGGGAGAGGTATTTCGCGATAATCCAAGTTGGACGGCTCCGCCCCATCGAACGTTGCGTTGGGAAGGTATGCTCTTTGGGCTAAGCGAAGTAGATGGGATCTTTTACCCTGTCGGAGGTATATCTTGGGGGTTCAACTTATTTAGATGGTCTTTGATTCCACAGCCTATTCTTCCAAAGTCATTAGCTCGTCGTCACTGGTTGGCGGTTGTTGGGGCTTTGAACGAAGAGTATCCCTATAAATTCAGTACGGATACAGCCACTAATAAAACGTTTAAAGAGTGATTATTAATCAGCTAAAGCCCACTTTGTGGGCTTTTCGCGTTGATAGTCAGTGACGGTTACTCGTTGCTGTCCGGCAGCGATACCTCGGTGGGAGAAATGGTCTCTGACGGATAGCAACCGAGCACTTTTAGATAACGGGTCAGGGTGGTGAGCTCGTCCAGTGCACTTTGCATCACATCACTGGCCATATTGGCTTCAACATCGACATAAAACATCTCTTCCCATGGGTTGCCGAGCACGGGCCGAGATTCCAGCTTGGTCATATTGATGCCGCGCTCTCGCAATACCATCAAACACTCCACCAAAGACCCTGCTTGCTGCGACGTCGACATAATGAATGTGGTTTTGGCAGGCGTAAGTTTGGACACTTTCACCGGCTTACGGGCCACCACAATAAAGCGGGTGTAGTTTTGCTGCTGATTCGCTATGTCTGTTTTGATTGCCGTGAGGCCATACAACTCACCACTGGCGGCATGGCCGATGGCAGCCACATTAGGTTGGTTTAAATCTGCCACTTGTTGCATCGCGTCAGCGGTGCTTGAACAGTACACTTTATTGATTTTGCCTAAGGTATCGACATACTCGCTGCATTGCTGATGAGGTTGGGGGTGCGCGTACAGGGTATCAATATGGCTGGGATCTTGGTCACCAACGGTCAGTAAGCAATGAGCAATGGGAAGGGTTAACTCGCCAACGATAGATAACCGGGTATGCTGCAGCTGATCGTACACTTCATTGATCGACCCTGAGCTAGTATTTTCAACAGGCAATAAGCCATAGTCGGCATGGCCGGTTTCTACCGTTTCGACCACTTGTTTAAAGCTGTCACAGGCCATTTCAACCAATTCAGTCTGCTTGCGGCTAAAGTACTGGCGCGCGGCGAGATAGGAGTACGAACCTTGGCTGCCCAAAAAGGAAACCCGTGCCACTGGGCGTTGATTGTCGGGGTTGGCCAGAGCTTGCAGATAACGCTGCTGAATCAGCACCGAGTCTTCAATAATGGTGTGGAAAATACTCAGCACATAGTGGGCGTCCAGTTGGTGGGCGCTGCCATCACTGACCAATTTTTCCAGTAAGGCTTGTTCTCGCGCTTGATCGCGAATCGGTTTTTGAATCGCGATTTTGTTTTTCGCGACATCCACGCTGAGGCGGCGGCGCTCGGCCAGTAAAGTCAGCAATTCATGGTCTAACTGGCTGATCCGCGTGCGGATCTCGTCCAGTGAAAGTGGCGTGTCTGGCATACATTATCCTTGTTCTAATACAAAAAAACCTCCCGGTTGGGAGGTTAGAGCGCCATGCTGTTAAGGCTTAGCACGCTTCCTCCCGCACAGGCGAGATAAAAAAGAAGCGAAAGAAACGAGCAATAATCAGCATAGGGCCTTGGTTGTTATGTTTGCGTGTCAATTAACCATATTGACAGCGGGGGATGCTGTCAAGCACCAAAAAGCCCCGCGGGGGCGGGGCTGACATGTTTAGCGGGTGAGGTAATGCAATGCGGGTTAGATTTCCTCGTCGGCTGCGTTTTCTTCCATTGCAACCGTTGCCGTTGATTTGTCGTTGCGGCGTGCTTCGCCTTTGTGTTGGGCCTTATTTAATTGCTTTTCGAGCTTTTGGCCCACCTCGTTGATCGCTTTATACATGTCATCGCTTTCCGCAGAGGCCACGATGGTTGATCCTGGCAACCCTGCTTTGGCTTCTACTTTGAACTGATGGTTTGGCTCCTTACTGATCACAGCATGAGGATTGATGAGTGCCACCTGCCACTTGGCCAACTTATCAAAGCGGCTTTCGATGCGCTCACGGATGGCGGGAGTGATCTCGATGTTTTTGCCTGCAATTTCCACTCTCATACTCGTTCCTCTTTGTTCCCCTGTATTAGGTTCATATTCAGATTACCGCTTTCCTCCTTTGATAACGTGACTTGGCTCAAGTTTAAAGGGGGGAGAAAAAACGAAAAGTTGAACTGTGAGCCTTCACGGATCCTGACATTTGTTAAGCATGAAATCCCTTGAACTTAAAGACAAAAATGCTACCTTGGGAGAGGTCACGAATGCTGATTTACCCGCCAGTCAGGGCCGCGTCGCGCCTGTGTATTTTCCTACTTTTCCCTGTGGTTAAAAATGTGCCACAAATCAGCTGGTGCGTTTTGGTGCACTGCGGTGAAACGATAGTGGCTCCAGCTAACTGGGCATAAAAAAGGCGACCATGATGGCCGCCTGATGATGCGCTGATAAACAATCAAGGCATTAGTTATTCGCGTGTAGCTCGTGGTTGAGCTCAACCGCACTCTTGTTGGTCAAACACTCAACGGCCCCTGTTTTTGAATTACGACGGAACAGGAGATCGGCTTTGCCCGCCAAGTCACGTGCTTTAACGCTTTCGACCGCATTCCCGTCGGCGTCGAGCATGGTGACTTTGGTACCTGCGGTGACATACAGGCCTGACTCGATGGTGCAACGATCGCCCAATGGGAAGCCAAGGCCGGCGTTGGCACCGAGTAGTGAGTTTTCGCCAATTGAAACGACAATCTGGCCGCCGCCGCTCAAGGTTCCCATGATTGATGCGCCGCCACCAATATCACTGCCGTTGCCGACCATGACTCCCGCGGAGATTCGGCCCTCAACCATGCTGACACCTTCAGTACCGGCATTAAAGTTGATAAAGCCTTCGTGCATCACTGTCGTACCTTCGCCCACATGGGCACCTAAACGCACTCGGGCGGTATCCGCAATACGCACGCCAGCAGGCACCACGTAATCGGTCATTTTCGGGAATTTATCCACGCACTCAACGGTCAATGTTTCGCCCTTCAGGCGAGCTTCCATTTGACGCTCAGGCAGTTCTGGCAAGTCAATCGGGCCTTGGTTGGTCCAAGCAATGTTGTGTAGCAGACCAAAGAGTCCGTCAAGTACCACACCGTGTGGTTTGACTAAGCGGTGTGAGATCAGTTGAAGCTTGAGGAAGCCTTCCGCCACTGACGCTGGCTTGATGTCATTTTCGAGGATCACCAGTACCAAGGGTTGTGTGGTTTGCTGCGCTTTATTGGCAAAGGTTGCCGCTTGAGAGGCGTCAGCCGCTGAGAAGGCTTCGCTGATCGCACCGCATGTTTCAGGCGCTACCTCGATCACCTGGTTACCCGACGTATAGTCGGTGAGGGCGCTAAGCGCGTTAACCAGCTCATCGCTTGGGTTGAGTAGCGGTGCCGGGAAGTAGGCCTCAATGATTTTACCGTCCTGGTTTTTGGTCGCTGTACCTAGCGCCAGAGCAAAGCTTGCCATCGGGGAAGATCTCCTTGTGTATATTTGGGCTTAAAACATCTAACGCTTCATCTTAAAGACAAGCGGCAGTGGTTGGAAGCGATCAAACGGCGGCTGACGAAAAAACCGCACAGGTCGGGGCAGCGATGCGCCTTAATGCATAGGTGGTGAAGGGGGCGGGCATAAAAAAAGCAAGCCACTGGGCTTGCTCTTTCGCGGATCCTAACAGGGTCAGCAATCACAACATTAAGCTGCGTCGGCGTCTTTGTCGTCGCTATTTGTGTCCGCTTTGGTCTCGCTTTTAGCCGGCTTTTTCTTTGCCGCCTTGCGCTTGGCGCCCAGCGCTTCGAGGACAGAGTCTTTATGTTCAGCGAGGTATAGCGACAAGGCTTCACGCTTTTCTTCGTCGTCTACCAGTTTGCTTTCTTCAATCAGATCGAACAAGGCGTCTGCCATGTCCAACATTTTGTCGTAGGCATCGGCTTCGGCTTTGGAGGTAAATGTCATCTTCTCTTCTCCTTCGCGTTCGACCACGTACTTGACGATAACGGCCATAATCACCCTCTCTTCGTTGATTTACTGTCTTTTTATACAGTACGATAAGGGCCATTGTCTACTGACCCTGCCATGATTGTGACATGAGAGAAAAATTTAGCACTATTTATCAACGTGCCGCCGAACGTAAAGGTGGTCAACGTGCATTAGAGCATATGCTGGTGGCACCGCTTGAACATGATGCCTTGTGTGAGATACCAGATGATCGCTGGCTCGCAGCGTTTAGCCAGAAGGTGTTTCAATCGGGGATTAGTTGGCAGGTAGTGCGTAAAAAATGGCCCGGATTTGAAGAGGTGTTCTGGGGCTTTGATATTGAGAAAATGCTGCTGATGCCACCGGAAATGTGGGAAGAAAAAGCCACCAACCCAGCGATTATTCGTCATCTTACCAAGGTGATGACCATTCCGCACAACGCGGAAATGATCCACCGCGTGCAGCAATCGCACGGCAGTTTTAGCCAGTTTGTCGCCGATTGGCCCAGCGAAGATATTGTCGGTTTGTGGCAGTATTTAAAAAAGCACGGTAAGCGTTTAGGCGGTAATACGGGCGCTTATACTTTGCGCCGAATGGGCAAGGACACCTTCTTGTTCACCCGTGATATCGAGCACTACCTGCGTGCGACTAAAATCGTTGATAGCGGTCGAGAGACCAAGCGGGCGATGCAAGCAGCGCAACAGGCATTTAATGAGTGGCAACAAGAGTCAGGCCGTTCACTGAACCATATCAGCCAGCTGATCGCATTCAGTGTGGGTGACAATCGCGTTTAATCGCGCAGCGTTTTGCTGTGCCATCACACGGTTAGCAAGCCGTGTGCGAGGTCGCGGCGTATCGATGGCGGTTTGCGCTTAGTACGGCAATCGGCCACAATCGATGCCAGTTATCTTTCCCATGTGAGCGCCTTGTGTTTACTGTTTATCACTCTAATCAGCTCGATCTGTTGAAATCCTTGTTGGTTTCCCTGATCCAACAGCGTCCGCTGTCTGACCCCTTTCAAAAAGAACTTATTCTGGTGCAAAGCCCCGGCATGGCGCAGTGGTTAAAAATGGCACTCGCCAACGAGCAGCAGATTGTCGCCAACGTCGAATTCCCGCTTCCCGCTACCTTTATCTGGCAGCTGTTTGTGCGGGTGTTAGATGGCGTGCCTGAGCGCAGTGATTTCAACAAAGAGGCGATGACATGGAAGCTAATGGACATCTTACCCAGCTGTCTGGATGCGCCAGAGTTCGCTGATTTAGCCGCGTATTTGGAAGATAGCCAGGATCAGCAACGCGCCTACCAGCTGGCCGAAAAAGTGGCCGATATTTTCGACCAGTATTTGGTCTATCGCCCCGAGTGGGTGCTGGCATGGGAGCAAGAACAACCGGTGCCTGAGCTTGACGATGTGCAGCCTTGGCAGCAAAAACTGTGGCGCCGCTTATACGATCATACTTTGGCGCTGGGCCAATCGCCTTACCATCGCGCTAACTTTTATCAAGAGTTTATCGATACCTTAACCAGCCATCAGCACAAGCCTGCGGGGCTGGCTGATATTGAGCGGGTCTTTGTGTTTGGCATCTCCGCGCTCCCACCACGCTATCTGGATGCGTTGCAAGCACTGGGCGAGCATGTGGAGGTGCATTTTATGTTCACCAACCCATGCCGTTACTATTGGGGCGATATTCGCGACAAGCGCTATCTGGCTAAACGTGCCGCGTTGGCGCGGGATAAAATCAGCCGAATTGAAGACATCCCCGCCGAGAGCCAATTGGCACTCGGACTTGATGAGCCCGAGCACGGTGAAGTAGGGAACAGCTTGCTGGCGTCGATGGGAAAACTGGGGCGCGACAACTTACTGCTGCTCTCGGAAATGGCCTGCAATGAGATTGATAGCGGCTTTGTTGAGGTCAACCGCGATAATCTGCTGCATCACATCCAAGCCGATATTTTGGATTTGAATGAGCCGGGCGATCCCAAGCAGACTGAAACCAGTACGGCGAAAACAGAAATCGAGCCAGATGATGCTTCGATCGCAATCCATGCCTGTCACAGCCCGATGCGCGAAGTCGAAGTGCTGCACGATCAGCTACTCGCGATGTTTGAGGCCAACCCATCACTGAGCCCCCGCGATGTGATTGTGATGGTGGCGGATATCAATGCCTACAGCCCCGCCATTCAAGCGGTGTTTGGTAATGCGCCGAGTGAGCGTTTTATTCCGTTTTCCATCTCAGATCGTAGCGCCGATCAAGAAAGCCCGGTGTTAGCCGCCTTTTTGCGCCTGCTCACCCTGCCTGATAGTCGATGCAGTGCGGCGGAGCTGTTGGAAATTCTTGAGGTGCCGGCGGTGTTGCGCCGTTTCGCCATCGACAGCCAACAGTTTGATCAGATTAAGCAGTGGGTGGAAGAAACCGGCATTCGCTGGGGGCTTGATACCCATACCGCGAGCCAATTTGCCTTGCCCGAGCAGTATCAGAATACGTGGCTATTTGGCCTGAAACGTATGCTACTCGGCTACGCGATGCCGAGTGAGGCCGGCTTGTTTGCAGACACCGTCCCTTATGATGAAGTCCAAGGGCTTAATGCGGAGCTGGCGGGGCGGTTAGGGCTGTTTATCGACACCTTAATTTACTACCAGCAGCAGTTAGCGATTGAGTGCGATGGCAAGGCGTGGGTGGCGCGGTTGACTCAAATGCTAGATGATTGCTTCGCTATTGAAGGGGATGAAGAGTTAGCAGTCAAATTAATCCGTACCCAGTTAGACAGTTGGCTGACACAGCTTAGCGATGCCGCCTTTACCCACACGCTAACCTTGCCCGTGGTGCGCGATTACTTTAATGGTCGCCTCAATAACGAACGAGTCAGCCAGCGCTTTTTGGCCGGGCAGGTCAACTTTTGCACCTTGATGCCGATGCGCTCTATTCCCTTTAACGTGGTGTGTCTGCTTGGGATGAATGATGGCGTGTACCCGCGCACTGTGCCTAGCGTCGGATTTGATTTGATGGTGGGCCGCACGCGGGCAGGGGATCGCTCGCGCCGTGACGATGATCGTTACCTGTTTTTAGAAGCGCTGCAGTCAGCACAGCAGCGTTTATATATCAGTTATGTCGGGCGCTCAGTGCAAGATAACAGCTTAAAAGTCCCGTCGGTGCTGGTTACCGAGCTGCTTGAATATTGTACCCAAGGCTACTGTTTGGCCGGTGACCGCGATTTACCTGAAGTCCAGTCACGCCAGCGGTTGGAAGAAAAACTTATCCAGTTCCATCCGCTAACGCCCTTTAGCCCTGATGCCTTTTCCGGTGATGGAAGTTATGCACAAGAGTGGCTACCGGCTGCCAAAGGGCAAGGGACGCAACTGCCGGCATTTATTGGTGATGCGTTAAGCCCTGATCCGGATAGTCATATCGATCCTGTGATTGAGTTGGCTGAGTTGCAGCGCTTTTGGCGGTTGCCCGTGCGCTACTTTTTCCAACGCCGCTTGAAAGTCTTCTTTGAGCAGTTAGAAGCGCCGTTAGAAGAATTTGAACCCTTTAGCTTAGATACCTTGCACCGTTTTCAACTGCGCGATCAGCTGTTAGCGCACTTTATTGAGACTGATGACAGTCCCCAAAGCGTGCAGGACTTTATGGCCCGACAGCGAGGACAGGGCAAGTTGCCCTTGGCGTACTTTGGCGAGCTGACCTTGGATACGCAAGTTACGGTGATCCGTGATATGTACCAACGTTTAACGCCTTTACTCGCCGCGCCGCGCCCCGATCTTGAGCTTAATCTGACCCTTCCCACTGCCTTGGGTGAGGTGCAATTGCAAGGTTGGCTCAATCGGCGTTATCAAGACAGCTTGGTCCGCTTTCATTGCGGCGATCTGACCGTGCGTCATCAGCTTGCGGTATGGATTGATCATTTATGCCAATGCGCAATGGGCGAAGCCGTGCCGAGTACGCTGGTGGGAGTGAAAGAAACCATCGAGTTTTCCCCACTCAGCAAAGATGACGCGCGAGCACACCTACAAGCCTTGGTTGAAGACTATCAACAGGGCCTCAACCAGCCGCTTACCTATCTGCCAAGCTCAGTCGGAGCGGGGATAAAAGCCCGAGATGGCAAAAAAGGCTTTGATAACAGTGAAACCGGCCAAGACAAAGCCCTAAAAGCGATACGCGATGCCTTTGTAGGAGGCTTTAATCCTGGCGAAGGGCAAGATCCTTATATCTACCGTGTTTGGCCTCAATGGCGAGAGAGCCTCGGCCAAGCGCTGCTAGCGACAGGCGATCGCCACTTAATGCCGATGCTAGCGCAGCGGCAAAAGCGTTAGCGTCTTATCTCCCTGCCGTACCTTATTAGCCAGACGTCCTGTCTGGCTTTTTTATGCGTAAAAAAAGAATATCTAACCGGAACATCCTTTGCTCGGACGATGAACGAGGCGGCTAAATGCGGTGCATCACGCGACACTAAAAAAGCGGTTTGTTATCACGTTGTTGTTTGTTTATTAACCAAATGCGTGCGTTTAACGGATTAATTTGTTTGTGGTCTAAACATTAGTTTTGCGATTATTTTGTCGCTGTGATTTATATATTTGTTTATTTATATCAGTAAATTGTGTGTTTTTATAAGATTAGTGTGCGTATGTTTTTTGGGTTTGTTTCGTGGTTTTTGATGGTTTTTTATTTGAACGTGTAATTAAGTTAACGCACAATGTCATCGAAAATTCATATAACAAATCATGAAAAAAAGGATGTGCCTTCATGCATAAATTCTCAAAAAGCGCAGTGGCGACCCTAGTGTCCGGCCTATTGTTGGGTGCCTCAGCGCACGCCGACGTCAGCATTACACAGGGTAAAACGGCGATTCCCGATGGCGAGGCAACACACGCCCAGGATATCACGGTAAAAAACGAGCATGTCGCGTTCGCATTGGCGGTTGAGTCTGCGCCACCATGGGGCGTGCCACGTGGTACCTTGGTGGACCTCGCGGCGGTGAAAAATGGCAAAATTGATCTAGACCGAGTCGCTTTTGCAGATTTCATCCCTAATAGCTGGTCGGCTTGGCCGAACGATCGTAAGTCGATTGACATTGTGGAAGACAGCGATGAAAAAGCGGTGATCAAAGTGAGCCGTAACTTCGACAAGGTCGACATTACCACTTGGTACACCTTGGAAGCGGGCTCTGATTCGATTGGACTCAAAACCGTGATGACCAACCAAGGCGAAGACGATCTTGAGCTGGAATCTGGCCACACGATTTGGCCGGATACGGGCTATCAATTCGCGGTACCGGGTCTTGAGGGCAATGAAGAAGCGATGGCGGATAACGCCCTTGCCGATCGCATGGTCGCGTATGACCGTGATTGGGCCTTCGCACTGCACGCGCCTTATTTTGATCGCATCAAATACAATGGCCGCGATATGTATTTGGGCCACACGCTTAAAGCGGGCGAGACCCGTACCTTTGACTCAAAGCTGCAGGTTGTTCCCAACGGCGATATGGCACCGATTGTTAAAGCGGAAGCTGAGCGTCATGGCGAAGCGACGGGCACCATTAGCGGCCAATTGCGCGCCGACAACGGTAAGGTGCCAGCCGATGCGATTGTGATGATTGAAAAAGACGGTCACCCTTACGCGTGGACGCTTGCCAAAGAGGGTCAATACAACATGGCATTGCCAGAAGGCAAGTACCAAGTCTATGGCACGGCGACCGGCCATGCGAATAGCCAACCGCAATCTATTACCGTGAGTGCTGACAGTGAGCAGACACTGGACTTCACATCGCTGAAAAGCCCTGCGACGCTTGCACTTAACGTGGAAGAAGCGGTGTCTGGTGTCGCCAAAGATGCGCGTGTGACTATCATTGAAGGCCAAGCGCCACCGGTTGAATTTTTGGGTAAGCGTACCTTCTTCACTGATTTGCTGCCTGCAGGCCATGCCGAGCTAAAACTGGCACCGGGTGAATACAAGTTAGGCATTAACGCCGGTGCGGGCTTTACTGCAGAATCACAAACTTTGGATGTAACGCTCGAGTCGGGCAAAACCAACCAACAAGTGGTGAAAGTGCCTCAGGTGACTTTCCCGAACCGTAACCATTGGTATGGCGCTGACTTGCACCACCACGGCAATGTGCTGGAAGGGGTAACCCCACCAGAAATCGTGGTGCGTGCTCAGTTGGCAACTGACTTGGATCTGACCTTTATCAGCGATCACGATTCCACCATTAATCACAAAGTGTTTGCTGACCTATCAGCAAAACGTGGCGTACCTTTCATTCCATCGATTGAGATCTCGCCATCGTGGGGACACATGAACCCATTCCCCATCGACAATGGCGCCGCGCTGACGGTCGATCCGGGTACTGATGACGTGCACACCTTGATTGATGCTGCGCATGAGATGGGCGCAGAAGTGGTGCCGATGAACCACCCATATAACGATTATGGCTACTTCACTAATATCGCCAAAGATGCGGTGCCGGGTGGTAAGACCGACCGTTTCGATCTCATGGAGCTCAACGCACGTGTCGATAACGAGCCGACCCTGAAAAAAGCGCATGATATGTGGGATAGCGGCGAAGCCATGTACCTCACAGCCGGTACCGATACCCATGATGCGTGGAACCAGCTTACCGGTCGTATTCGTATGATGGCGCACGTTGACGGCGAATTGACGCCGCTCGCCTTTGCCAAAGCGTTAAAAGCCGGTCACGGCTATGCCACCCAGGGACCAATCTTGTACCCACAAAACATCATGTTTGGTGAAACCGCCAAGGCAGGTGATAAATGGGATATTAACGTGGTCGCCGCGGATGGTCTCAAAGAAGTGCGTTTAATCGGTCAAGGTGGTGAGGTGCTAAACAGCATTACCATTAACCCTGAAGAGAGCACACAGCGTCTTGAGCTATCACTGCCTATTCCTGCGGATGCAGAAGGTTGGATCAACCTAGAAGTGGAAGACAAAGACGGCAGCACGGCATGGACCAACCCAGTTTGGCTTCAGTCGTAAGTGTTACGTCTCAATCAATGAACCAAGGCCAGCCATGCTGGCCTTTTTTGATCGTAACGTTAGTGGGCTCCGCTTGATTGTCTTGGTTGGAATATGTTTTACCCCAAGGGGTTGCTACAATAGCGGGCAGACTAGGCGATGAAATAATGATATGGAACCGCAGATCCTCAATCCGCTCACCTTGCCACTTGATGGCGCCCGATTAATCGAAGCCTCCGCCGGCACCGGCAAGACGTTTACCATTGCTGGCTTGTACCTGCGATTGTTGCTTGGGCATGGCCGCGCAGCGCCGTGTCGGGTAGAGCAAATACTGGTGGTGACGTTTACCGAAGCGGCAACCCAAGAGCTGAAAGACCGTATTCGGCGCCGCATTCATGAGGCGCGTTTTGCCTTTATGCGCGGTGAGAGTGACGACCCTATCATTGAGCCTTTGCTGGCAGAAATTAGCGATCATAAAACTGCGGCGCAGCGACTGTTAGAGGCCGAGCGTCAGATGGACGAAGCGGCTATCTATACCATTCACGGTTTTTGTCAGCGGATGCTGACCCAAAATGCGTTTGAATCGGGCAGCCTGTTCAGTCATGAATTTGTCACCGACGAGCGACAAATTAAAGCGCGCGCGGCGGCCGATTTTTGGCGTCGTCGTTTTTATCCGTTGCCTAAATCGTTAGCCGGTGTGGTGAGCAGCTACTGGCCCGCACCGGAGGCCTTATTAAAAGAGATTGCGCCCTATTTATCCGGGCCTGCTGTCACGGTCAAGGCGCCTGACCTTGGCGAAGATCTCATGGCGGCACACCAAGCGGCGATTGCCAAGATTGATGCGGTGAAGCGCGCATGGCGCGAGGCAGGGGAGCAAATCACCGACCAGCTCAGCGCCGCCAAGCTCGATGGCCGCAGTTATCGCAAAGATCATCTGGCAAACTGGCTGAATGCGATGGAACAATGGGCCAATGCCGAGACGCTTGATTACCAGTTGCCCGACAAATTGGAAAAATTCGCCCAACAGACATTAGCGGCCAAGAGTAAAGCTGAGCCACCGAGTCTGGCGCTATTTGATCAAATTCAGGAATTGGTTGATCAGCCGCCGACGTTAAAACCGGGATTAACCGCGCTGGCGATTAAAGAAGTTCGGCAGCTGCTCCGCCAAGAAAAACGCCGTCAAGGGTGGCTCTCGTTTGACGATCTCCTTTCTCAGCTTGCCAGCGCACTAGACCAAGATAGCCAAGGCCAGTTGGCCGCGCGTATTCGCAGCTTATATCCGGTGGCAATGATTGATGAGTTCCAAGACACCGACCCGCTGCAATATCAGATTTTTAGCACTGTCTATCAGCCGCCAGTGGCGGACGATGCCGCTGTATTCGAAGAGCAAGAAGAAGGGGGGGAGCGCACCGGTTTAATGATGATTGGCGACCCTAAGCAGGCGATTTATGCCTTCCGTGGTGCCGACATCTTCACCTATATTCATGCCCGTGCGCAGGTGGTTGATCACTACAACCTTGCCACTAACTGGCGCTCGACAGATGGTATGGTGCGCGGGGTCAATGCCTTGTTCTCACGTGCGAAGGCACCGTTCGTTTATCAAGACAGCATTCCCTTTTTAGCGGTGGCCTCTTCGCCTAGTGCCAAACAAAAAGCGCTGGTGGTGGAGGGAAACGAGCAGCCCGCGCTCACCTTTTGGCATCACAGCCCGGATGAATTGTGTACCAAGCAAGATTTTGAACAGACCTTAGCGGTGAGTACCGCACAGCATATCACTCAGGTACTCAATCAATCGGTGGCGGGCAATAGTTATCTACAAACGCCTTCCGGCCGAGCCGACATTCAGCCGCACAATATCGCTGTGTTGGTGCGCACCGGACGCGAGGCACAGCTGGTCAAGCAAGCGCTGGCCGAAAAAGGCGTGGCGTCTGTCTATCTTTCTAACCGTGATAATGTGTTCGCCAGCCCTGTCGCCAGTGATATTGAGCGCATCTTGGTGGCGGTGATGCAGCCTGAAAACGAGCGTAAGTTGCGAGCGGCACTAGCCAGCCCCTTATTTGGCTTGACCGCCGAGCAGCTGGCGTTACTCAATCAAGACGAAGCCTTGTGGGAGCAAGAGGTGGTGGCCTTTAGCCATTACCGTGACACTTGGCAGCGCCGTGGCGTGATGCCGATGCTTCGCCAAGTCGCCAGTGCTCGCCAAGTGGCAGAAAACTGGTTGGCGATGCCGCAAGGCGAGCGCTGTGTGACCGATTTTTTGCATATCGCGGAGTTGCTGCAAAGTGCCAGCCAGCAATTGGACAACCCACACGCGCTGATCCGCTGGCTACAAGAGCGAATGGCCGAGCCGGCTCAACAATCGGAAGAGCAGCAGGTGCGGTTGGAGTCGGAGCGTGATTTGGTGCAAATCGTCACCATCCACAAATCGAAAGGCTTGGAATACGATTTGGTTTACTTGCCGTTTGCTTGTCAGTATCGCGAAAGCAGCCAACCGTTTTATCACGATGAACAGTATCAGCCGGTGCTGGCGCTGGATAATGTCGATGAAGGCAAAGAACGGGCTGAAAAAGAGCGGCTGGCTGAAGATATCCGCTTGCTGTATGTGGCGGTGACGCGCGCCGTGTATGGGTGTTTTATCGGCTGTGCGCCCCTTAAACAAGGTAACAGTCGGCAAAAAGACTCGGCTTTGCACTTAACGGCCCTCGGCTATTTGCTCCAGCATGGAGAAGCCGGTGATGCTAGCCTGCTGGCCGAGAGCTTGGCTGGATTAGCAAGCGCGAGCGATGCGGTGGCTGTGGTCGCGCCACCCGAGCCAGATGATAGCCGTTATGCCCCTCAAACGGGCGCGCACGAGGCGCTAAGCGCGCGTCACTTCGACGGTAAGATTGACCGTCAGTGGCGCTTAACCAGTTACTCAGGGCTGTTAAAACAAAGCCATCACATTAGCGCTTTACCAACATTGGCCAGTTATGACTTGGACGCGGACGATGATCTCGCTGACGAGGAGACGGCGGATGTGGCGGTGGATCCTTGGTCGGTTTTTGCGTTTCCCAAAGGCGCGAGAGCCGGTACCTTTTTACACACCTTATTTGAAGAAGTGGACTTTACCGCCGACTTGATGAGTGAAGAAGTCGCTGAGCTTATTACCCATCATCTTAGCTTGGAAAACTATGACCCACAGTGGTGCCCGATATTGCAGCAGTGGATGACACAGGTATTGAAACACCCGCTCAATGAGCACGGGTTGATGCTCAACCAAATTGACAACGCCAGTCGATTAACGGAGATGGAGTTCGTGATGCCTTTGGCTGCACTAGACTGCCAGCGATTGAATCGACTCGCCGCGCGATATGATGCGTTATCAGCCCGAGCTGGCCAGCTCACCTTTGACACGGCGCGCGGGATGCTAAAAGGCTTTATCGATTTGACCTTCCGCGCCGATGGCAAGTATTACGTGCTGGATTGGAAGTCGAACCATTTAGGGGACAGTTTGGCCGATTACCATCCTGATGCGCTCAAAGAGGCGATGATCGCGCACCGATACGACTTTCAGTACCAGATCTATACCTTGGCGCTGCACCGCTTTTTGCGCCAGCGGATCCCAGATTATGATTACGACACCCATGTGGGGGGCGTGTTTTATTTCTTTTTACGGGGCGCCAGTGATAGTGGCGAGACCGGTGTGTTCGCGCACCGTCCCGACAAGGCGCTGATTGACGCCTTGGACAACCTCTTTGCTGGAGAGTCGGTATGAAACAAGCATTAATGGCACTATACCAGCGCGGGGAATTACGAGCGATTGATGTGCAATTTGCTTGTTTGATGGGCGAAGAAGAAACCCAATTAGATAAGGCTACTATCACAGTATGGGCGGCGCTGCTGAGCCGTGAAGTGGGCAAAGGCCATGTCTGCCTTGATTTGCACCAGTGGCAGCCACCCAGTGACGTCGCTTGGCAGTCTTTATTGGCGCACATTGATAACCAAGCGCCAAGCGAGCAATTGGCACAGGCCTCAGTCGTGTCTGACGGGACGCAGGCGACGCCCTTGGTGCTTGCCGGGCATCGATTGTATTTGCATCGCTACTGGCATGCCGAGCAGCAAGTGGCGGGGCATATTCGCCAGCGTCTCACGGCGCTATCGGTACCGGATGAGGCTAGACAAACCCTAGATAGCTTATTTGCCGCCTCACAGGCGGAGATTGATTGGCAAAAAGTGGCGGCAGCCACCGCGTTGACCCAGCCTTTTGCGGTGATTTCGGGTGGGCCGGGTACGGGGAAAACCACCACCGTCGCCCGTTTGTTGGCGGCGCTGGTGGCGTCGCACCACGCCGAGCGTACAACGTCTGCAGCGCTCACTATTAAGCTGGTGGCCCCGACCGGCAAAGCGGCTAACCGATTGACTGAATCACTAGGACGGGCGATTGCCGCCTTGTCTGTTGATCATGACGTGAAAGCGGCGCTGCCGACCCAAGCAAGTACCATTCACCGATTATTAGGGGCGATTCCGCAGCGAGTCGCGTTTCGCCATCATAAAAATAATCCCGTACATGCGGATGTGTTGATTGTCGATGAAGCCTCGATGGTGGACTTGCCCTTGATGGCGCAGCTGTTCGATGCCTTGGCGCCCTCAACACGCATTATCTTGCTGGGGGATAAAGATCAGCTTGCCTCTGTGGAAGCGGGGGCGGTGCTAGGCGATATTTGTCAGTACGCCGAGGCGGGCTATCCATCGGCGCAAGCAGCGCGTTTAAGCCAGTTAACAGGCTTTGACGTACCCGAAAACCCACATGCGCCAGCGATCGCCAGTGCCCTTTGTCTGCTGCGCAAAAGTTATCGTTTTGATGCCGAATCCGGCATTGGCCAGCTCGCCTTTGCGGTGAACCGAGGAGAAATGGCTGAGGTGGGGGCGGTGTTAAAACGCGGCTATGGCGATATTATCCACCATGTGTTGAGTGATGACAGCTATCAGACCCTGATGCAACAAGCGGTGACAGGATATCGCGATTACTTAACCTCACTCGACAATGCAACGCTCGAAAATCCGTCATCAATGGCGGACGTGCTGAGTGCCTTTAGCCAATTTCGATTGTTATGCGCATTGACTGAAGGTCCGTTTGGCGTCGCTGGCCTCAACCAAGCCATTGAGCAACATTTGGCGTCGGCAGGGCTGATCGCCAAAGAGCGTGACACCTGGTATCACGGCCGACCAATCATGATTTTGCAAAACGATCATGCCCTGGGGTTGTATAACGGTGATATTGGGATTGCGGTACAACACGCGGGGATCACCCGGGTGGCGTTTGAAACCCACGATGGTGAAGTGCGCTATTTGCTTGCCAGCCGTCTGCCCGCCCATCAAACTGCGTTTGCGATGACGGTGCATAAATCACAGGGTTCGGAGTTTGCGCATACAGTGTTGGTGTGTCCGCCCACTATTTCACCGGTGATCACCCGCGAGCTGATTTACACCGGAATCACGCGGGCGAAGCACCAACTTGATCTTTACGCGTCTTGGCCGGTGCTGCGCCACGGTGTGGGCGCACGCACCGCCCGTTATAGTGGCTTGCCGGATGCCTTGTTGGCCTCTTGAGCGTGGCGAAACCCGCTAAAGCGCTAAAGTCAGCACCTTAGAGCGCCGCTGATAGTTGTACAGCTCTTGGCGAGTGTTAGGGAGTGCTGACACATCAGAGAGCAAAAAGCCTTGTTCCAAAAACCAATGCAGACTGTGGGTGGTGAGCACAAAAATGGTTTCGAGCCCTTTGGCTTTGGCGCGTTGTTTGAGGTGATTGAGGAGCATGACGCCGCGGTCGCCATCACGGTAGTCTGGATGAATGGCGACGCATGCCATCTCGCCGGTGCGCGCTTCACTAAACGGATAGAGTGCGGCGCAGCCTATCACTAATCCATCGCGTTCGATGATGGTAAAGCGGGGGATTTCTTGCTCCAATTGTTCTCGCGAGCGGCGCACTAGGATCCCTTGTTGCTCCAAAGGTCGGATCAAATCCAAGATCCCACCGATATCGTCAATCTGGGCTTGGCGCACTTTTTCGGCACGCTCCATCACGATCTGGGTGCCGATCCCCTCAATCGAGAACAGCTCTTGGATTAATGCCCCATCTTTTTTATAGCTGATCAAATGGCTACGCGTAACGCCCGCGCGACACGCAGCAATCGCGCCTCGTAAAAAGCGACTGGTGCCAGAGCCAGTATCGCCAGCGGCTTCTCTGGCTTCTAGAAGTGGCTGGGCTTGGGTGGGCAGTAACTCAGAAATTACCTCATTGTCTTGGTTTAAGACCCCTTGTTCGGAGCAAAAGCCAATTAACTTGTCTGCGCGTAACCGAATCGCGACTTGAGTCGCCACTTCTTCGGAGGTGAGGTTAAAGCATTCCCCCGTCACTGAGCTGGCTACCGGCCCCATTAGCACAATCGCATTTTGATCGAGCTGGCGCTGAATGCCGTCAATGTCGATACGGCGAATTTTGCCACTGTGACAATAATCAATTCCTTCATCGACGCCCAAGGGTTGCGCGATAACAAAATTGCCACTGATCACATTGATCTGAGCGCCGGCCATGGGCGTGTTATTCAGCCCCATGGATAAACGCGCCGTAATGTCGAGCTGCACTTGACCGGCCGCTTGTTTGACCACTTCAAGCGCGTGGCTGTCGGTGATGCGAATACCTTTGTGATAAGGCGTTTCCAGTCCGTACTGATTAAGAGCATGATTGATTTGCGGGCGGGCGCCAAACACCAACACCAGTTTCATGCCCAGACTATTGAGTAGGGCGATATCATTGACGATATTCTGAAAGTTCTCATCCGCCATCGCCTCGCCACCCAGCATGATCACCGCGGTTTTATCTCGGTGAGCGTTGACATACGGCGCCGATTGACGAAATCCTTTAACCAGTGCGGTACTTCTTATCTTCACATGCCTTTCCATCTAAATATTCACTTATAGTGCCTTTTTATTCTCTTTGGGTGATAAGTGTCAAGCCTTTAGTCAGTTTACTATGCGCTGTCGTCTGCGCGCCCGTGCGATAAAGAGGCGAGGTGACGGGGCAAATTAGCGTCTGTTTGGGAACCAAACTCACAAGATTTGCAAACTGCGTCTAAAGTAGACAATGGGATTGGTTAAAATGTCCTGATTATCAGTGAGTGAGGTTGTAGCGTGCGGTTGACCAAACAAATATTTTTACTGGTGTTTATTATTCTAGCGGGTGGCGCCAGTTTTCTGGTGGCAACTCGCCCCGAGTTTTTTGCCCCTGATATGACCAAAAAAGATTTATACGGTGAGTGGGTGGAACTAGAGGTGGCCCCTTATGCGGCTGACCGTTTTGAGGTGCGCTCGGATGGTATTTATACCAATGGAAGTCGTGCGACTACCGCTTATACGTTTGATGGCGATGAGCTGTCGTACACGATTGGCACACAAGAGTATCTGTATCGCGTAGAGAATAAATCAACGCTAGAAAGGCTATCGCCAGCGCACTATACGTCTATGTTCGGTAAGGCGAATTAAGTTTGCGCGCAGCGTTGCTGCAAGTGAAGAGGCGCCAATTGCGATCAATGGCAATATGGCGCCACTTTACACGCTAGTATTTAACCGCGTCGAGAGATGAAAGCAGTTCATTAACCGAACACTGCTTCATGGCCACGCGGCGAAGGATATCGGCGGTGGTTTCATCGCCACCGAGACAACGTTGAATGCTGGTATTGATAGTGTTTCGAGTGCAGCCCTCACTGGCCATCATTCGAATCCATTGGTATTCCACTGCATCGGTATCAAGAAGCGTTGAACGCCCAACTTTCAGATCCATAGCAACCCGTACTCCCTTGATGTTGCATTTATTATGCAATTTTGTTTCAGACACAGTACATAACAACTATATGACACTTTCATGAATGTCGCCTATTTCAGGCAGGTAAGATAGATTTGATCACATTCAACGTGTATTGATTTGCAGGCAGTTACAACTTAGCAATGAGAAGTGATTGCGAAGTGTAGGTCTTTTTGCGAGCCTTAGCGCTACAAACTACTGATTGGATTACAGTGTGAAAAAAGCGTTAGTCGTGATGGGGTGTGTGGTTGCACTCGCAGGGTGTGTACGTCCCACTGACCGTGGTCAACAATATGTTGATGGGCGGTTTGAATCAATTTTAACTCCAGTGCCACACGTGGTGTCTGATAGCCCACGTGACTTTAGTCTGTTTAATGATCAGTTAGCCGAAGTGAAAGCGAAATCGCCTTCGCTAGTGGCCAAGCATCAAGCGGTATACCAGCGCTTGCAAGCGTGGTTGGATGCAGGAGGCAATGTGGAAGCACTTGCTGAGTTTGGACTGGGTGTCGACCAAATGGGCGGTGGTGATGACTTTGGTAACGTGATGTTTACCGGTTATTTCTCACCAGTGATTGAGATGCGTCATCAACCCGATGCCTTGTTCCGCTATCCGGTTTATGCCAAACCCTTTTGCGATGACGACTGCCCAGATCGCAAAGCGATTTACGATGGAGCCTTAGATGGGTTGGGATTAGAGCTGGGCTACAGCGCTTCTTTGATTGATAACTTTATTATGGAAGTTCAGGGCAGTGGTTTTGTCCACTTTGGCGATAACGACCAACTCGAGTATTTTGCCTACGGTGGCAAGAATGGGCACCCTTACGTCAGCATCGGTAAAGTCTTGATTGAAAACGGCGAAGTGCCGCGTGAAAAAATGTCGCTGAAAGCGATCAAAGACTGGGTGGCGGCTCATGGTGAAGAGGAAGTTCGTGAGTTACTGGAGCAAAATCCCTCTTATGTTTTCTTTACGCCTAAGGCGGCAGATCCCGTGAGTGGCACGGCAGGTATTCCATTGAAAGCCGGCGCGTCTGTGGCGGCGGATAGACGTTATTTACCGATGGGGAGTGTGCTACTTGCTGAAGTGCCTCAGTTGGATGAGCAAGGCAACTGGACGGGAGAGCATGTACTCAAACTGTTAATGGCATTAGATACCGGTGGGGCGGTGAAAGAAAATCATCTTGATTTGTACCACGGTATGGGCAATGACGCTGGAGAGCGAGCGGGGCATTACAAACACTTTGGCCGAGTTTGGAAGCTTGAAGCGTTGGCACCCCAGCTTGCGAGTCAGCCTTAGAGAGTGTCATTCACGGAGTTGAAGCGATAAAAAAGCGAGCATTGCATGCTCGCTTTTCCTTTGAGCGTGATTGATTATTCAATCAAACCTGCTTCACGATAGTAGCGTGCCGCGCCGGGGTGAAGCGGTGCAGACAAGCCATCTTTTACCATTTCTTCTTTCTTCAGATTCGCAAAGGCAGGGTGCAAACGGCGGAAATCATCGAAGTTCTCAAACACTGCTTTCACGACGTTGTAAATCACGTCGTCTGGTACTTGAGTCGATGATACAAAGGTCGCACCGACACCGAAA
This sequence comes from Salinivibrio sp. PR932, assembly GCF_001996125.1. Lineage (NCBI taxonomy): Bacteria > Pseudomonadati > Pseudomonadota > Gammaproteobacteria > Vibrionales > Vibrionaceae > Salinivibrio > Salinivibrio sp. PR932. Next base: position 103,510 of record NZ_MUFM01000002.1, read on the forward strand.
GTCGTGACATCGCTATCGTTACCACGGTACATGCCACCTGGGATCACGGCTTTACGGTAGTAATCACGGTCAGCAATCAGCTGTTTAGCTGCATCGTTCGCCACTTCCACTAGCACGCTATCACAGGCGGTAGTCGCTTCTTGGATTGCGCCACTTGGGTGGCCGACTGTGTAGACCATGGCATCAATTTTGTTGTCACACAATGCCTTGGATTGTTCCGCCGCCTTTAGCTCAGAGATTTGGCCGAACTTGTCCATATCCCAACCCATTTGGTCCATCAATACTTCGATGGTACCGCGTTGACCTGAGCCTGGGTTACCAATGTTGACGCGTTTGCCAGCCAGATCATCAAAGGTTTTAATCCCTGCGTCCGCACGTGCGACCACAGTAAAGGGTTCAGGGTGGATCGAGAAGACCGCGCGCAGATCTTTGAACTCGCCTTGGTCTTTAAACTTGCTGGTGCCTTTGTAAGCGTGATATTGCCAGTCAGACTGGGCGATACCCATATCTAGCTCGCCAGCACGGATAGTATTGATGTTGTAAATAGAACCGCCCGTACTCTCTACTGAGCAGCGAATACCATGGTCATCTTTGCTTTTATTGACCAGACGGCAGATTGCACCACCCGTAGGGTAATAAACACCAGTAACACCACCGGTACCAATGGTCACAAACTGATTTGCTTGAGCGGTTGCTGCGGTTCCTAGTGCAGCGGAAAAGCTGAGCGCAATCAGAGTCGGTTTCATCGCTTTCATGCTTAAGATTCCTTTTTAGTTAGAGGTTGCTATCCGGGCGCACCCTCGAAGATGGTATGACACTCGATGCAAATATGACAAAAAAGTGTCACCGCGCTATTTTTTCAATCTTTTAACAATATTTGCAAGCAATAGTATTGGGTTAAAACGACTGGGTCATGGTTTGCCTCAATGCTTGTACAGGTTTAGTACAATATCCCAGCTTTTCCAGCGTGTTGCGCAGTTGTGTGATCTGGTATGCGTTATTGGGGGCTGCGCGACCATGGACATCGAAGATGTTGTTTTCAAAACCAATCCTCATATCTCCTCCTAGCAAGGCGGCCGTGGTTAAACAGGAAAGCTCACGCTGGCCAAATGCACAGACAGACCAAGGAACAGTTTCATCTAAGTGACGAGCTTGATACATGGCGACGATATCTTCCGGTGCGCCTCTGGGAGGCGTTCGGTCGCGGCCCGCAACAAAAAGCAGGTGATGACCTTGCGAGGGAAGAATGCCTTGCTCTCGTAACGCGTAATAGCGTGCCAATTCTTGAGGGTGATAGAGAATAAACTGGCTGTAGATGCGCGCCTCCACTGTCCAAGCAAAAAAATCTTTCACGGCTTGGTGTGTCGGTTGATGATCAGGAACAAGCTCTCTGAGTGCAAAGGAAGCGGCTTCCGGTTTGACGGCTTGGATCAGAGCCATTTGTTGCTGGGGAGAATAGCGGCCTACGGCCTCGGTGGTGAGTTGAATCACCATACGATCGCCGACGGCATCCATCACTTGCTGATATAGCGTTTGGTTTAGCGCGGGATCAAGGCTATGCGTCCCCTGTGTATCTCGGGCGTGGATATGTGCCATGGTTGCGCCTGCCTCTGCACATTCGTGCAGGCAGTGGATCAGTTGTTTGCCGGTGATAGGCACAGTCGGGTGGTGTGTGGGCTGTAAGCGTGCACCATTGGGGGCAACCATGATCGTCCTTGCGTCTTGCATTCTTTTCCCTCGTCTATCAATGTATCGTTATTGAGAAGGCAAGCACATCTCTAATGTTAGTGCTAGCTTGTCGGTGATGGCTGCGATATGAGTTGATTCAATGATATAGGGCGGTGCGAGTAAGATATGGTGCCCCTGCTTACCATCAATGGTACCGCCCATGGGATAACACATCAGCCCGTTATGCATGGCGGTATGTTTTATCGTTTGATGGAGCGCGAGATCAGATGAAAAGGGGCGCTTACTGGTTTTGTCTGCCACGAGCTCTAACGCGACAAACAGTCCACGTCCGCGAATGTCGCCGACAAAAGGGTGTGAATCAAACTGATGATGTAGCGCCGTTTTAAGCGCCTCACCTTGTTTTTCCGCCGCGTCAACTAATCCTTCTTGCTCAAGTGTGGTGAGTGTTGCTAAGGCAGCGGCACATGCCGTTGGATGAGCCATAAAGGTATGGCCGTGTTGAAAAAAGCCTGACCCAGATGCAATCGATTCATAGACTCTATCCGTGACTAAGGTCGCGCCAATGGGTTGATAACCGGCAGCCAGCCCTTTAGCGATGGCAACAATATCCGGAACGATGTCTTCATGCTCAAAGGCGAAAAAACGCCCAGTGCGTCCCGTGCCGCACATGACTTCATCGAGGATCAGCAAAATATTGTACTGATCGCAGATCGCGCGAATACGAGAAAAATAGCCAGCCTCTGCGGTCAATGCACCGGCTGTCGCGCCCACCACAGGTTCTGCGACAAATCCAATGACGGTATCCGGCCCTTTTTCTAACAGCATGGCTTCAAGCTCGTTGGCCACCCGCTGACCATACTCGTAAGCGGTTTCATCGGGACCTTGATCGCGATAGGCGTAACAAGGGGCAATCAGACTGGTATCCATTAATAAGGGAGCAAATGGAGCTCGTCGCCACGCATTCCCTCCCACAGACAAGGCGCCCAAGGTGTTGCCATGATAACTCTGTCGCCGAGCAATAAAATGTTGGCGCTGGGGTTCGCCGACTTCCACCCAGTACTGGCGAGCGAGCTTGAGGGCGGTTTCCATCGCCTCAGATCCACCACTGACCAAATAAGCATGGTTGATGGAAGAAGGGGCAAGATCAATCAGCTTCTCGGCAAGTGCTTCACTCGGTGCGGAGGTAAAAAAGCCGGTATGCGCATAAGGAATAGTGTCCAGTTGACGGTGGATAGCCTCTAACACGCTAGGGTGGTTGTGTCCAAGGCAAGAGACGGCAGCGCCTCCGCATGCATCGAGATACTCGTTACCTTGAGTGTCGATTAAGTACATCCCATTACCACTGGCAATGGTAGGGGGAAGATGATGACAGTGACGGTGAAAGACATGACTCATACGAGGGCCTCAATGCAAGCGTGATAACTCAGTATGGTGAACTTGTGTTTTAAACCGCAAAGGATATATTTTCACCAGGTATGCAAAAAAGGAATGGGATGATGAATGTGCGTTTGCCGTCGATGCGCTCGCTACAAACACTGATTGCGGTGGCTCAAACGGGAAGTTTTTCAGAAGCCGCGAAGGTGTTGCATGTCAGCCAAAGTACAGTGAGCAAGCAAATACAGCAGCTCGAAGAAGGGATTGGTCAACCACTCTTTGAGCGACATGCTGGGGGAGTAAGGCTAAACCGAGTCGGAGAGCCTTATTTAACTATGATATCGGCCAGCGTCAATGATATTGCCAATGCCACGGCGCAAGCGCGTCAGCAAAGTGCAAGGCAAGAGTCCGTCAGCTTATTGGTGCCGCCCTCGTTTGCCAGCCTTTGGTTGATCCCGCAGCTGCCAGCGTTTAAATCGCAGCATCCTGATATTTCTGTGGTGGTCAGTGCCAGTGACTATGTGCCCCAAGGGAAAGAGAGTGAATTGGATATTTTAATCCGCTGTCAGCCTCATCAGCAGGCAGGCGCGCAAGGAGTCTGTTTAATTCACGAACACTTATCGCTTGTCGCATCAGTGACCTTGCTGCCAGAACCTTTGGATCGGGCCGCGTTGTTATCGGAAGTGCCAGTTTTATCTCATCTAACGCGCCCTTCACTGTGGGAGCAATTTTGGCAACAATTTGGGCTGGCTGACAGCAATCCGCAATACGGAGCGGGCTTTGAGCACTTTTTTATGGCGCTTGAAGGCGTAAAACAACAGATGGGGATGGCGTTAATCCCCACCTTTATGGCCTCAGCGGCCCTGTCAAACGATCAGATTGTGAATCCGTTGGGGTTAAGTATCGACAGCGGCTATGGCTATTATCTTTATAGCGCGCGGTATAAGCAGCGCTCACCGGCGGTTATGCACGTGATCAATTGGTTGTATGATGTCCTCAAAGGGGATCCGGCTAGACATCCCATCAGCAAGTCGGTATAACGCCTGTCTGCGCGATCAATGAAGACTATGGTTATGACACAATCCCTATCAGAATCCTATCTGCAACGTTTTGGCGGTACGGCTCGTTTATATGGACGCCGTGCGCTTGAGGTGTTTCACCAGAGCCATATTTGTGTCATTGGTATTGGTGGCGTGGGATCGTGGGCAGTGGAATCGCTGGTTCGGACAGGGATTGGCGCCATCACACTGATTGATATGGATGATGTGTGTGTTACCAACACCAATCGACAAATCCATGCTTTGAAAGCGACCATTGGCCAAAGCAAAAGCGAGGTGATGGCCGAGCGTGTGGCAGCAATCAATCCAGAATGCCAAGTGACTGTGATTGATGATTTTATCTCGCCGGATAATATTGCTGAGTATATCGACAAGCGCTTTGATTATGTGCTCGATGCTATCGATAGCATCAAGCCCAAAACGGCCTTGTTGGCTTACTGCAAGCGGCACAAAATCAAAGTCATTACCGTGGGTGGCGCGGGGGGACAGATCGACCCCACCCAGATCCAAGTGGCGGATTTAACCAAAACGATTCAAGACCCACTCGCGGCGAAGCTGCGTAACAATTTGCGTCGCTTTTACGGTTTTACTAAGACTCAAGGACGAAAGTTTGGGATTGACTGTGTCTTTTCAAGCGAGCAACTCAAATACCCACAACCTGACGGCAGTGTCTGTGAAAGCAAGGCATCTGCACAAGGGCCGAAGCGAATGGATTGTGCCAGTGGTTTTGGTGCGGCAACTATGGTGACGGCCAGTTTTGGGTTCGTCGCGGTGTCGCGCATTTTACACAAATTGATCGAGGCGGATAAACGACGCCAAGCCGATTAACTACGCCAAGCCGATTAACTACGGCTGCTCGGCGGGGATGCCGATCAGCCCATACTCTCCCATACGAAATGCACTCCAAGCGCGCTGGTAGTCACCGCTCATCTTTAACTGGCGTAATCCTCGATTAAACTGACTGACCCATAGCGCGCTTTGGGAGTGTTGACGGCTGAATAAAACATGTAAAGGCGTGACACGAAGCGGTTTGGGATGAAATGTGATGTGACGACTTTCATCGTTGCGAAGTTGATTGCGCACCACGTCATGGATGACGTATTGATTGCCGACAATCACATCACTTTGGCCGGTCAGCAGGCTTTTCACCTTCTCGAGCTCGCTCGGATATTTACGGATGATGACGCTACCACCTTCTTGGTTAAAGGTTTCCAACATGTTGTCTTCAATATAGTCTTCGCTAATTCCCACATTCAGGCCATTGAGACTGTCTAAAGACTGCCAATCGAAGTGACGATTTTTGAGGTGGAAAAAGACCACAGACTCAGTATAAATGGGGGCTGAATAGATAAAGTCGCGCTCTCTTTCTGGGGTATAGCCCCAACCAACCGTGCCGTGTACTTTACCGGTTTGTGCGTCTTCTTTTGCTTGCGGCCAAAGGACAAACTTGATCTCTATCTCCATGCCCTGTTGCTTGCCAGCTTCTTTGACGATATGCGCCAACACCCCTTGATGTGCTAATTGATCAGAAATAAATGGACGGTAGTCGCCAGACGTGAGCACCAAATTGGGCGTGGCAACACCAACCACCGGGAGGCTGAACGCGAATAAAATGATTAGCCATCGCCACATAACAACTCCAAAGTCAACGGACATTTACCAAAACCAATGTCGATGAATCTTCAACTGAGACTATTCCGACATTTTTTGCCGTCGAAATTGATTCCAAACTGCTTGATAGCGACCATCCGTTTTTATACGTCGTAACCCTTTGTTGAATGCGCGGGAATGATCGTACCCTTGTTCAATCTTACGACTAAACAGCACATGTAAGGGAGTCACGCGAAAGGGATGGGGATGATGTGTTAACTGACGAGCTTGCTCTACACTTAGCGTCGTTTTAATGATGTGCTGCAAAACATCTTTGTTGCCTAGTGCAAGGTCAACCTGATTATTCAATAAGGCGTGGAGCTTGTCCTCTTCTTTGGCAAATTCTTGTAACTTCACATCGATACCGGCTTTTTGTAATTGGCTCAGTGTCTTGACGTCGATATATCCAAGGCCGACACCGACCGCAAGACCGGCTAAATCCTCGGGCTTTGACCAATCGAACGCTTTATCCCGGTGATGAAAGAAAACGGCACTTTCGGTATAAATGGCATCCGAATAGATAAAATCCAGTGCGCGCTCTTCGGTGAAAGCCCATCCAACCGTACCGTCCCACTGACCTTGCTGAGCCAGCGCCATAGACTCATGCCAAGGAAAATAACCAAAAGACACATCGAGATTAGCTTCTTCGGTGGCTAACACAATAATTTCAGTTAATGGGCCTTGGTTGGGGAGGTGCTGCGAAATAAAAGGAGGGTATTCACCTGATGCTAGGCGGATTGATTGCGCATGCGTGAGCATTGGGAGGAGCAGCAACAATGCACATCCCCATTGCACCATCAGCCTCATACTGCCTCCTAATCGTTTTCGTGATTATGAGACGAGTATAGTGCAGGAGAAATAAAGCGGCGGCGCCGTTGTGCTCTATGAGCCACAATTGCGCCGCCATTCTTATTATTGAGACAGTAGTTGGTTACGCGTTAGCTTCTTCAGGCTCAGGTTCGGTTTTTGCCTCTGTGTGAATCGGCAAAACCTGACGAACATACTCACCCGGTGCCGCATAAAGAACCGGATAGTTCTCAGAGCCGATCGCATAAGGCTCTACCTGCTCCTCTGGGCTATAGCTTCGCAGCCATTTCTCCCAATGCGTCCACCAAGAGCCTGTGTGATGTGACGCATTATCGAGCCACTCATCGGCTGAATCAGGCAGACTATCGTTGGTCCAGAATCCGTACTTCTTCTTCACAGGGTGGTTAACAATCCCCGCAATATGACCAGACTCACCCAACACAAAGGTTTTATTGCCACCGACATTCAGTGCGCCGCGATAGGTGCCTTGCCACAGGGCAATGTGATCTTCTTTGGTCGAGATGAAGTAGCTTGGCACCTTGATCTTGTTGAGATCAATCCAGACGCCACCGACTTTGACCCCTTTGTCTTGCACCAATTTGTTTTCAAGATACAAATCGCGCAGGATAAAGTTGTGGGTTTTCGCCGCCACGTTGGTGCTATCGCTATTCCAATACAGCAAGTCAAAATCGACAGGACTATTTCCCTTGAGATAGTTCTCAATGTAATAGTTCCAGTACAAGCTGTTTTCGCGAAGCAAGCTGAAAGTGACGCTGAGTGAGCGGCCATCCATATAACCACGCGCTGTATTTTGCGCTTCAATCGCTCGAATCAAGCTGTCATTGATATAGGCGCCAATTTCACCCGGCTGAGAGAAGTCGAGTAAGGTGGTAAAGAAGCTCGCCGACTTGATACGTGCTTTCATGCGCTTCGCGGCATAGTATGCAATCGTACAGGCCAGTACGGTGCCGCCGATACAGTAACCCACGCCGTTAATCTGCGACTGTCCTGTAATTTCTTCGATAGCACTAACCGCTTTGACAGTGCCTTGGGTCACATAGTCTTCAAACCCGATCTCTGCTTGCTCTGCAGAAGGGTTACGCCATGACATCAAGAACACGGTATGGCCTTGTTCGACCAGCCAGCGCACTAGTGAGTTTTTCTCACGTAAATCGAGAATGTAATACTTATTAATAAACGGAGGCACCACCAAGATGGGTGTCGCGTGTACTTTCTCCGTCATAGGACGATATTGAATGAGTTCAAACACCTCATTCTTAAACACCACATCCCCTGGGGTGTTCGCTACATCGTCACCGACACGGAAGGCATTGTTGTTGGTCATGCGCACTTTCAAAATATCGGCGCTTGACTCCATGTCTTGTTTTAGCTGCTCCATACCACGAAGTAGGTTTTCGCCCTGAGACTCCAATGTCATTTTCAACAGTTCAGGGTTGGTCGCGATATAGTTGCTTGGCGCCATAGCGTTAATCGCTTGACGTGAAAAGAAAGAAAGGCGCTCACGGGTTTTTTCATCGAGGCCTTCAATAGCATCGATGGTTTGCATGTAGGTGCGCCCGAACAGCAAGTAAGACTGCTTAATAAAGTTGTACAAGACGTCTTCTTGCCATGCTTTGTCTTTGAAACGCTTGTCATCTCGCTCTTCGCTGACGACCTCTTCGGTATTGTCGCGCGCGAGCATGGCGTTTTGCCAAATTTGAAGTTGTTGTTCCCACCACTGCATTTGTACCTGTAAAAGTGCAGCGGGTTGTTGAGCCGCACCTTCCAGCAACTGAGCAGTGTCTTGCAGGCTAATTTCCTGCATGGCTTGGTTGAACGGTGTGTTTACGGCTGCCTTGCCCTGCTCAAGATCCTGCCACCATTGCTGGTTTTGTTCTTGCAGCCTGGCAAGGTAGTCCGAAAAGAAGTGATGAAACATAGTCTTGCCCTCTTAAACGGATAAACACCACAAAGGCCTGCTACCCACAAGGCAGCAGGCGCTGTTGTAGTGGCCTTGCCCTTATGCTGGGGTGCCAGTTTTCATGTTTTCGGCAGTCAACTTGTCGATATCTTCTTTGAACTCTTTGGCGATATTTTGCAGCTTGGTGCTGTCGTCCATCATTTGTTGAGACAGTTTTGTCAGCGCAGAAAGCTGCTGGCTGCTGAATGACGTCAGTGTTGATACGTCTTTCACTTCGCTTGCCGCTTTCATTTGCTCCAGACCTAGCTGGCTGTATGTGCGCATGGCATTCATTTGCAGCTCGGTAAGAGTTTCTACGTTTTTGGCTACCAATTTGTTGAAGTTAACGTATGGAGCCAAGGCTTTTTCAGATTGCTCAGAAAACGCTTTAAACATATCTGTGTACATGGTGTATCTCCTGATAGTGTTGTCTGGGATAGTTCCCAAGGTCGCAAATGTCCATTTACGCTTGTGTACGCTTGATAACCAAAGCCGTACCCATGCCGCCGCCAATACACAAAGAAGCGACGCCATAGGTGGCGCTTCTTCGGGTCAGCTCGTGTAGCAGTGTGACCACAATCCGGTTACCAGACGCGCCAAGAGGGTGGCCGAGTGCAATGGCACCGCCATTCACGTTTGCACGCTCCAATAAAGCATCCGGAGTGATTTGATGGTGTTGTGCTAACTGATGAACCACACCGAGCGCTTGGGCTGCAAAGGCTTCGTTCAGCTCAAACAAATCGATGTTGTCGATAGTCAGGTTGGCCTTATCGAGCGCGGCATTGACCGCACCTACTGGACCAAGCCCCATAACGCTCGGGTCAATACCGTGCTGCGCGTAAGCAGTAATCTCAGCAAGCGGAGTCAGGCCATGTTTGGCGACGGCAGATTCAGAGGCAACAATGACGGCACTGGCGCCATCGTTGATGCCAGACGCATTGCCTGCAGTGACCGTTCCTTCTTTATCAAAAGCTGGACGTAGCTTGGTGAGTCCTTCTAACGTGGCATCAGCCTTTGGATATTCATCGGTATCAAAGGTGAGTGTTTGCTTACGCTGTTTCACTTCGACGGGCACAATTTCTTGCTTGAAATGGCCCGCTTCGATTGCGGCAATCGCTTTTTGCTGGCTGCTTAGTGCGAAACTGTCTTGTTGCTCACGGGTAATCCCGACTTCTTTGGCAACGTTTTCGGCTGTCACGCCCATGTGATATTGGTTGTACACATCGGTAAGGCCATCATTGATGAGTAAGTCTTTCATCGCAAAATTGCCCATCTTTTGTCCGGTGCGTAAATTTCCTGCCGCAGCAAACGGGATCTGTGACATGTTTTCTACCCCCGCAGCGACCACAACCTGTGCGTCACCTGCGCGAATGTGCGTCACAGCATCCATAATTGACTTCATGCCACTGCCGCAAACCATATTGACAGAATAGGCGGGCACGCTAGCTGGAATGTCTGCGTAAATGGCGGCTTGACGGCCAATACCCATGCCTTGTCCTGCACTGACCACATTACCGACGATGACTTCATCGATAACGTCGCCGCTAAGCGATCCAGCCTGCAATGCACCTTTGATTGCATGAGCGGCCAGTTGACCTGCTGGGATATCTTTTAGCGCCCCTGAAAATGCGCCAATAGCAGTACGTTTTGCTGCTACGATATAAATGCGTTCCATCATCGTTCCCTGATTTATTGCATGTATAAGCCGCCGTTCACCGACAGCGTTTCACCTGTAATATAGGCACCTGCATCGCTCGCGAGGTAGGTCACAGCCGCGGCGATTTCTTCAGGTTTAGCAAGACGTTTCATCGGTATTTGATTGGTGATGGACTCTAGAACGTCATCACGCATAGCGGTGACCATAGGCGTTGCGGTATAGCCAGGAGCAACCACATTAACGGTTACGCCGGCGCGCGCGCCTTCGGCAGCGAGTGACTTACTAAAGCCCATCATGCCGGCTTTGGCTGCGGCATAGTTGGCTTGGCCGAACTGACCTTTTTGGCCATTAACCGATGAAATATTAATGATACGTCCACCGCCTTTTTCACACATCGCGGCGAATAAAGGCTGGGTGACGTTAAAGAGGCTATTGAGGTTGGTATTAATGACTTCATGCCATTGGGTGGCATCCATCTTTTTAAAGACGCTATCGCGTGTGATGCCTGCGTTGTTCACGAGTACATCGACGGTGCCTTCTTCTTCAAGCAGTTTGGCAAGACGTGTGGCACACTGCTGAGTATCTGTGACATCGAGTTCAAAAAGGCGTACTTGTTCGGTATTGAAGTTCTTTTCTTCAAACCACTCTTGCGCGCAGCTTTGGCCGCCGGTGAAGTGGGTTGCAATCACGCGGTATCCTTCTTGAACCAATTGTTCTGTGATCGCTGAACCAATACCGCCTTTTGCGCCGGTAACTAATGCCAGTTTCTTCATGTATGACTCCATTCACTACAACAAGCAAATTAAACGAGATGCCTGAAGCCGCATCTGGAACCACTCACGCCAGAATTACAGTCATCCTTATTGTCTATGAGTAACAGCAAGACCTATGCCAATAATGATTAATATCTTCTGTCACTGTTGTTGGGCAGTCTATCGTGAAGGTGTGACCCTTTTATGACCGCCGATATTTAACCTAACGAATTTGAGAAATTACGCAAAGTAAAAACGCGTTCTTTTATCTATTCGAGATCTATGTCAATGATTAACCGCAAAAATGAAATCAAATGTAAAAAAATTGTTCATTTTTAGTTTTCCAGTTGATCGATTGTTAGTGACTAAAATAACCAAATTATTGGCGATGTTATCGATTGCGTTTTGGTGGTCTTAAGATAGCTTAGTGGCTAAATATGAATGGATTGTTAGGCAATTGAGTGGGTGGGGTAAACAGGCTTTTTGCTGTGTTTATTGTTGCTATCCGCCTGTTTACGCTTGATTATTTAATCTCGGAATGAATATGTTGCACGATGGCGTGCAAGCCATTGGTGCGTGATTCACTGAGGTGGTGTGCAAGCCCGGCTTGCGAGAAGACCGCATTTAAATCTAACTGAGCGATCTGTGTGTGGTTTTGGCCGTTCACACAGGCGAGAACCACGGCTAGCAGTCCTTTTACAATACGCGCATTGGAGTCGGCGGCAAAGTAGTGCGTTTCCGCGTCTTTGTGGTGCAAAAACCACACATCACTTTCACAGCCCGATACTTGGCTCGCAGCCTGTTTTTGCGCGTCAGTGAAGGACGGTAAACGTTTTCCCCAGATAATAAGCTGGCGGTATTTGTCTTCCCAGTTGGTGTGTTGTGCCAGCATCTCGGCAACGGTGTGTTGGTCGAGCTCACTGCCAAATGGGTGAGAGGGTAAGTCCATCATGAATCCTATTAATTAGCGATTAAACACCGAGTAAATATAACGTTTTATCCAGTGCAGTCAGGAAGCGGTCAATGTCTTCTTGGCTATTATAGGCACCCAAAGATACACGGACTGTGCCCTCTATATTGAGCGCCTTAATAAACGGATGCGCACAGTGATGGCCCGAACGCACCGCGATATTTTGTTGGCCGAGTAGCTCAGCAATGTCCGCGTGGTGCTCGCCATCCACCACGAAAGACACCATAGTACTATGCGGTTGTGGACAGATAAGCTGAATGGCAGGACGTTGCTTCAGACCCTCGACAAGAGCTTGATAACAGGTGCTGAGATGAGCGTCTATTGCGCGCAAGTCATATTGTGTTAACCATTGGATCGCGGCTGCCAGTCCAATCGCTCCAGCCGCATTTGGGGTACCGGCCTCAAAGCGAGCAGGGAGCGGGGCGAGAGTATGCTGCTCAAAGCTTACGTCAGTGATCATTTTGCCACCGCCGTGAAAAGCGGGCAGTGCGGCGAGACTATCGTGTTTGCCGTAAAGCACGCCAATCCCCGTTGGCCCGTATAACTTGTGGCCGGAAAACACGTAAAAGTCAGCATCAAGCTCAGCCATGCTGATGGGGTCATGAACTATACCTTGTGCACCATCAACGATCACAATTGCACCATAACGATGCGCCATGGCAGTCATCTTTTCGATAGGATGGCGGGTACCCGTAACATTGCTGACATGGCTGACAGCAACAATCCGCGTGTGAGTATTCAGTGCTTGTTGGTACGCATGTAAATCGAGCTGGCCGGTGAGCGGACAGCAGGGGATTTTGACTAAGGTCGCGCCAGTGCGTTCACAGACTAATTGCCATGGAACCAGGTTGGCGTGATGCTCCATTTCACTGACCAAGATCTCATCCTGTGCAGTGAAATGTTGGCTCAGGCTGTAAGCCAATAAATTGATCGATTCGGTGGCGCCTCGTGTCCAGATGATCTCATTGGGTTTGGCATCAATAAATGCTGCGACATCCCGACGCGCTTGTTCGAACTTCTCGGTTGCAGTGAGTGACGCTTGGTGCTGGCCACGATGTACATTAGCTAATGGCGATGAATAAAAATCACTGATGGCATCAATCACTGCTTGGGGCTTTTGTGCCGTAGCGGCACTGTCGAGGTACACCCAGTCCGGATTTTCGCAGGCAGGAAATTGGGCGCGTAGTGCGTGAATATCGAAATGTTGCGTCATAGTACGAGCTGTCCAAACTGAATCTTGCTTATGATCCCTATCTCTTGGCTGGAACTCAAGTAACTTTATCGCTCAGAGAATGCATCGCGTGGATAGGCGTTATCAAACAGACAAAAAAAAGCACTGAGCAAAGCTCAGTGCCAACAAATATGTAATGACAGACAATGTCAAAATACAGGAAGTTAAAAGTGGTAGATACGACTACCTGTCTAACCAGTGTTAGACAAATGCAAACACAACATCGCAACCACGGAAACAGTCTTAAATAGAGAGACGTCACTTGTGGATGCGGGATGCACTATAGGAGGTTGCTGGTATATCAGCAATCGACAATTTATAATGTCAACGATTAGAAAAACTAATGACAAGAGGTGAGCTGTTTATGGCAAGGCGTCTCCCACCGCTAAACGCGCTTCGAGTGTTTGAGGCCGCGGCGCGACATTTAAGCTTTACACGGGCTGCCGAAGAGCTTTTTGTGACTCAGGCTGCAGTTAGCCACCAAATCAAAGCGCTGGAAGAGTTCCTTGGCCTTAAGCTATTTCGGCGTCGCAACCGATCTTTGCTGCTAACCGAAGAAGGACAGAGTTACTTTCTTGATATTAAAGATATTTTTTCCGAGCTTTCTTATGCGACCGATAAAGTATTGGAGCGGAGTGCCAAAGGGGCGCTCACCATCAGTCTTCCGCCGAGTTTTGCTATTCAATGGTTGGTGCCTCGTTTAGCTGATTTCAACAAAGCGCATCCCGATATCGATGTTCGGATAAAAGCAGTTGATTTGGAAGATGGCTCACTGACGGATGATGTGGATGTGGCTATTTACTACGGCCGAGGGAATTGGTCGGGGCTACGTTGCGATCTTTTATACCAAGAGTGCCTACTGCCGGTTTGCTCGCCCTTATTGTTAGAGTCCGGTAAGCCACTGACTTGTCCTGATGATCTCAAACACCATGTGCTACTGCACGATCGCTCACGCAAAGAGTGGAAAGCATTTGCGAAGGCGCATCAACTGACGGATATCAATTTGGAACATGGACCTATCTTTAGTCACTCTTCCATGGTGTTACAAGCGGCAGCCCACGGCCAAGGTGTCGCGCTAGGTAATAATGTGTTATCCCAACCTGAATTGGCGTCAGGACGACTTGTACATCCATTTGAACAAGTGCTCAAAAGTGACAATGGCTTTTATTTGGTCAGTCAACAGCGTGATGCGGAAACCGGTCGGATTGCGGCATTTCGAGAGTGGATGCTAGAAACGGCTGCGAAAGAGCAGGAGAAGATGAATTTATGACAGAACTTTTGATTGATGGTGAGCAGACAGCAACGGATTGGATTATTTTTGCTCACGGTGCGGGCGCGGACAAAGATCATGAATTTATGGCCGATATGGCAGTACGATTGAGCGAGCATACTTGTGTGGTACGATTTAATTTCCCTTACATGGATAAGCGAAAAGTCGATGGTAAAAAACGCCCGCCAGACCGTGCGCCTGCTCTGCTGAGCTGTTTTGAAGCTGTGATTGAGCAGGTTAACTGTCTGCGTCCTGCGACCAGCCGTTTATGGCTGGCCGGTAAATCGATGGGGGGCAGAATGGCCAGTCATTTAACCGAAAATCCAAGTGTTTCAGGTGTGATCTGTCTGGGCTTTCCATTTCATCCGCCGGGCAAACCTGAAAAATACAAGGGCGAACATTTAGCGTCAGTCACTCGTCCTGTATTGATTTTGCAAGGTGAGCGAGACACCTTTGGCCGCCAAGAAGAGGTGGTGAGTTATTCACTATCGCCCAGTGTCGAGGTCGCGTTCTTGCCCGATGGCGATCATAGCTTTAAACCTCGCAAAGCCTCGGGACTGACAGAGATGCAAAATCGCCAAACCGCCGTTTCGCATCTGTGCCAGTTTATTCACCAACAAGGAGCAAATTGATGAGGCGTCAGTATTGGCTTATTTCAGGGGCGCTTGGTGCCGGATTAGCGGTGGCGCTCGGCGCATTTGCCGCACATGGCCTGAAAGCGACGCTCAACGACTATGAGCTCGCGATTTTTAAAACCGGCGTCAATTATCAAATGTGGCACAGTTTGGCGTTGTTGTGTCTTGGGGCGGTTGCGCCTCAACTGCCTGAGCGCTATGTAGTTACAACGGGTATCGCATGGTGGGTCGGGATACTCTGTTTTAGTGGCAGCTTGTATCTTTTGGCATTGACACACATGACTTGGCTCGGGCCTGTCACCCCGCTCGGAGGGCTAAGCTTTTTAGTCGGCTGGGGCGCATTGGCGTTTGGAGCATGGCGCGTAGGTCGCCAGTAAACCAAAATCGTCAGGGTTGGCATTTCTTTCCTAACCGCTTGGCATATATAATGCGCAGCTTGTTTTTTGTCACGGTAATCGTGACGGTGACCCAAACCAGAGGAAGTCATGAATCAGGTTTTGCTTTACTGTCGTGCAGGGTTTGAAAAAGACTGTGCGGCGGAAATTCAACAAAAAACCACTGAGCTGGGTATTTACGGATTTCCGCGAGTGATTAACAACAGCGCCTATGTGCTGTTTGAATGCTACCAAGACGGTGAGGCTGAGCAGATTGTTCGTGATCTGCCGCTCGACTCCCTGATCTTTGCTCGGCAAATGATTGCGGTGACCGCATCGCTCTCTGATCTGGATCCGGACGACCGAATTTCTCCGATTTTGGCTGTTGCAGATGCGCTGCCCAAAGCGGGAGACTTGCGGGTGGAGACGCCTGATAATGACGAGGCGAAAGCCTTATTGAAATTTTGTCGTAAGTTCACCGTTCCATTGCGTCAGGCACTGCGAAAGCAGGGCGTGATGTTAGCAAAAGACAATCCTAAAAAGCCGGTTATTCATCTTTGCTTTATCGCGCCGGGGACATGCTTTGTGGGTTACTCATTGACCACCAATAACTCACCGCATTACATGGGCATCCCGCGTATGAAATTTCCTGCCGATGCACCGAGTCGCTCGACCTTAAAGTTAGAAGAAGCGTTCCATCACTTTATTCCTAAAGAAGAGTGGGATACGCGACTCGCGCCCGGATTATGGGCGGTCGACTTGGGGGCTTGTCCCGGCGGGTGGACTTACCAGTTAGTGAAGCGTTCGATGTTTGTGCATGCGGTTGATAACGGCGCGATGGATGAAAGCTTGATGGAAACTGGCCAAGTATTCCATCATGCCGAAGATGGCTTTAAGTTTGAGCCCACGAGAAAAAATGTGACTTGGTTGGTCTGTGACATGATCGAAAAACCCTCCCGCGTCGCTCAACTCATGGGGGAGTGGTTGATTGCAGGATGGGCGAAAGAGGCCATGTTCAACTTGAAGCTCCCCATGAGCCGTCGATATGAGCAGGTTTCTTATAACCTCGACACCTTGGGTGAGTTTTTAAAGCAGCACAACATTCCCTACGAGATGAAGGCGAAACACCTTTATCACGATCGTGAAGAAATCACCGTGTACTTACGTCGTGTAAAACGTCAACACTCGCTGAATGGTTAGGCACTGACTGTTGTTGGCTGAAAGCGGATATCCTGTAGGTTAAAGCCCAGTGGGATATCCGTTTTTAGTTGTGCCACGGCCTTACATTTGCGTGCGAGATCGTGGTGACCATCTAACTTCTTCGACCACTTTTCAGCCAGATCATTAGCCGAAAGTATGGCGTCGAGATCGCCATACTGGGACAGTAAATTGGCTGCGTTTTTCGGGCCAATACTCGGCACGCCGCTGATCTCACTGCTGCTGATGCCGGCGAGCCCCCAGAAGTCACACAACTGCTCAGGGCGAACGCCAAAACTCTTTTCCACAAATGCCAAATCAAGCCAGCGATGTTGGAAGTAATCCCGTACCCGCAATGTGGGCTGTAAGAGTTGGCAATAGCCTTTATCGGTGGAAACAATGGTGACTTGCTCGTGATGGGCCGCGACTTTTAATGCGAGCGTTGCGATCATGTCATCAGCCTCATCTCCTTGTGAGAGTAAGGAGTCAACACCACGCTGCCAGAATGCATCTTGAATGGTGTCCAACCCTTGTTCGAGGTCGGAGGGCATGGGTTTCCGGCCCTGCTTGTACTCAGGTAGGATATCGGCACGCCAACCTCTGTCTTGGCCGGTATGATCGAAAACCGCAACAATATGGCTGGGCTCACTGTGACTGATGATTTTATCGAGTGTTTTCAGGCAGGTCTGTGTGGTTGCCTCAAGGGTATGAGTATCGGGTTGGGCGGCATGAACGCGACGAATGAGGTTCATGGCATCAATGATAACAACGTGAAGCTTGGACATAGACTTAACCGGTAACAATGAGCAGCATGCTGCCCATTGTACCAGTTTACACGGGTGGGCAAAGCCGCCCGATGGGATTAAGAGACGATTTGATAGCAAGGCACATACTCAGTGCCCGGTAATTTCATTCGTTGCTGATCGACAAAGCTTTGCAGCAGCTTATCCATTTTCGCCATCAGTACTTTATCACCGTCAATTTTAAACGGGCCATGTTGCTCAATGTTACGGATCCCCTCATCTTTAACGTTACCTGCCACAATACCTGAAAATGCTTGGCGCAATGCCGATGCCAGCAGTTCAGGACGTTGGTTCATATGCAGATTCAGATTTGCCATGTTGGCATGGGTTGGCTCAAATGGAAGTTGGAATTCCGGCTCGATTTTGAGCGACCAATTGTAGGAGTATGCATCTCCAGTGGCTTTACGGTGTTCTTTTACCGCTGGCATCGCATTTTTCATTAAACGCGCGGCTTTGGCCGGATCGTCAATCACAATTTCATAATATCGGGTCGCTTGGTCGCCAAGGACTTCGCGAATGAAGGTGTCGATATTGCGGAAATAGTCTTCGCTTTCTTTTGGCCCAGTTAGCACAATGGGTAGTGGTTGTTCACGGTTCTCTGGGTGCATCATGATACCGAGAATGTAGAGCAGTTCCTCAGCGGTCCCTGCCCCGCCAGGGAAGATAATAATGCCGTGGGCGATACGGACAAAAGCTTCAAGGCGTTTTTCGATGTCAGGCATGATCACTAGCTCGTTGACCATGGGGTTCGGTGGCTCGGCGGCAATGATAGATGGCTCGGTAAGACCGATGAAGCGACTATCGTAGATACGCTGTTTCGCATGTCCAATCGCGGCGCCTTTCATTGGCCCCTCCATTGCGCCGGGGCCGCACCCTGTGCAGATGTCTAGCTCACGTAATCCCAGCTCATGACCAACTTCTCGGGTGTACTGGTACTCAATATCATTGATTGAGTGACCGCCCCAGCAGACGACGAGATTAGGGTCGACTCGCGGCCGCAGTGTTTTTGCGTTGCGTAAGATGCCAAAGATCAGGTTGGTGATATGAGCGGAGCTAGTGAGGTTGAGATTCGGACTATGCTCGAGCTGTACATTGACATGGATAATATCGCGCAAGACGGAAAACATATGTTCTTGAATACCGCGAATAATTTTTCCATCGACAAATGCATGGTCGGGTGGATTCACCAGCTCTAGTTTGATTCCCCGCTCTCGACGCAATACGCGGATCTCAAAGTTGGTATGTTTCTCCAACAAGGCTTTGGAGCTATCGGTGTGGCTGCCTGAGTTCAGAACGGCCAGTGAGCAATTGCGATAAAGGCGGTATAAGTCGCTGCTTGCACTCGCTTTTAGACGAT
The DNA here is from genome assembly GCF_001996125.1 of Salinivibrio sp. PR932. Classification (NCBI taxonomy): domain Bacteria; kingdom Pseudomonadati; phylum Pseudomonadota; class Gammaproteobacteria; order Vibrionales; family Vibrionaceae; genus Salinivibrio; species Salinivibrio sp. PR932. The sequence goes on from NZ_MUFM01000002.1 coordinate 122,294, forward strand.
CAACCTCGATTTGAGAAAGCAGGTCCATGGTGCCGATAGGGCTAATGTGTGTGATCATAGCGACAACCTCTCGAAGACAAATTAGGAAGGGCAGAGCGGTGCTATAAAAATCAGTGTGTTAATTAAAAATACACACAGGTTGGCAGATTGACCAGAAAAAATTAACACCAAATGATTTGGTTGCGACCGGCGTTTTTCGCTTGATAGAGGGCTTGGTCGGCACGCTCAAGTACATGTGTTGGTGTGTCTGAGCCGGAGAAGAGCGTGGCACCAATCGATGCGGTAATCGAGACGCGTTGGTTTTTGAATTTCAACGGCAACTTATGAATGGTATGGCTCACATTGGCCAGAATATCGGTACGGGTCTTTTCATCCGCATCAGGCAGTAAAACCACAAACTCTTCGCCACCAAAGCGAGCGATAAAGTCGGTATCACGCAGACACTGATAAATACTGCGTGCGATAATCTTGAGAGCTTTATCACCGACAAGGTGACCGAATTGGGCATTCACCTCTTTAAAGTGATCGATGTCGATCACTGCGAGACAGAAGTCATGTTGGTATTTACGCCATAGACGATATTCATGCTCAAGACGGTCGTGCATTGCCGCGCGGTTGTAGACTCGAGTGAGCGGATCGAGTAACAGCTTACGCTCTTGGTCTCCCAAGCGGCGTCTTTGATCCATGGTTTGTTCGGCAACTGCGTTTAGTTGGTTTTGATTATGCGCCAGTTGTTCAACCAAAGACTGCTCGCGATTTTTAAGCGCTTTATTCTCGTCGGCGAGCGCTTTGAGATCGGCCAGCGCATGCGCTAACGAGCGACTCAGTGCAGTGGCATCGGCGCTAGGTGCATTCAGATCGCGTTCAATGTTAGCGATAGTGCCGCCCAGCAGGGTATCAATACGCTGATGGTCTTGGCGCAAGCTGTGGGCATGGTCGTAGGCGCGGGTATTTTGTTGGCTGATCGCAATCAGATTATCATTCACTTGCGCCAAAAATGCTTGCGAGGCCCGCCGCTCGGCATGTGTCGCCTCTAGGATGAGCTTGAGCGATTCTAACGTGAGTGCAATGATGGTCGCAGGCGAGAATGCGTCGAGTAGCTGTTGACGAATATCGAGCAAGCGTTGACCTGCTTCCCCGTCGAGATCAAGTTCAGTGATTAGGTTTTGCAATTCATCGGCAACACGGCGAATTTGATCCTGTTCGAGGGTAGTCTCCGAGTGTCGAGCGCTGGGACGTACCGCTTGCAAGGTGACAGCGCGCTCATAGAGTTGGAGTAACTTGACCAACTGTTGGGTGCGGGTGGTTTGATCGTCCGCCGGTTGAGATAAAAGATCGCGCAAGTCGCGCTTCAGTTGTGCTGGTAAGCCGGGCACGCGCTTTAGTGTTTCGCCACTAGCATGAAACTGCGCACTAAGATGCGACTCGACTTTCTTTTGTGTCATATCGTGCTGACCCACCATGCGTTCTATAATCGCTAACCGCGGGATCAGAGGGCTGACATCCTGCGTAACATGTAACAGCTCACGGAATTCAGCCAACTTTTTATCGAGTAGCGAGCTTTTTCCGGTACAGGTCGCGACAAAGCGAGTCACCAAGCGCTTGAGAATATGGATCTCACGACGTGATTTTAAGGCCAAGTCCCGATACGCGTATGGCGTATCTTCTTGGACCGCAGACGCGGTGCCTGCCGTTACCGGCTGTGGATTGGACTTATTCATTTCTCGGGGATACACCTGACAACATTTGCGATGACGCAACAGGCGGCGGGATTCGCCAGCCAAACGCCTCTAGCTATACCGATTTATTGCTTCGATCATCAATAATTAACCCTCGCTTTTTATCAGATTCGTGATCCGTCTGCCAGTTAATTGATGTGTTCGCTGACGTTTTAACCTTCACTAACCCGGAGTCAATACCGCGCAGGCAGGCATGTCGTAAGTTGGTATTGACGAAGCTGGCGGCAGGCGCGGTATCAATGGCGCTTAAATGTACCCAATGGCTATCACCACTTTGCTCCGCGAGCTCACATGCTTTATTGGTAGCTGTGAGGAGAATTTCAATCAATTCCTGATCGTTGATCGAGGTATACGCTCGCGGCAAGAAAGGATATTCAGCCAGCCCGACACAAACCTGAGTTGAGAGGCTGATATTTGCTGATCGCGTATCATCCTGATCACTGTCGTCGGGTTGCTGATGATAATGTGCGACAAAATCTTCAATCAAAGATTGAACAAAATGGGCAAGGGCGTCGGGTTGGGCATCTTCTTCCCAGTTGGTTTCAATATAAATGAATAAGGCATCGGCAAAGTGGTATAGGCGACCGGTTCCCGTGACTTTATCGGAGAGATATTCACCCAGCTGACGTTCGATATCCTGCGCATATTGATAGCCATGGTGCAAAAATAAATCCTTTAAAAAGGCGACATCAAACATTGCGAATCTCAGCCGGTCACTAAGTGGCTGGTGGATCATGTCGTTTAAGTACCATTGCTCAAAATTAGCATTACTTTTTTCTAACGAACGGGGCAGCTTGGCATTGAGCATCCGTAGGTTGCGCAGTCCAGTACGAGGGTGGGCATAAAAATCGTCACGCAATTGCTCAAGCTCGATTTGGCGTATTACGGCGGCGCGGTGGCGCAAATAGACGATGACCAGCAGCACACCAAGGCTACCGAGCAAGAAATAGTTAACTTTTTGCAAATGGATTTGCTCTTGACGCGCGCCATCGAGTTGACGCTGTAGTTCGTCCATTTGTAATTGGCGCTCGACCACACGTTGCTGTTGTTTGAACGTATCGGCTTGGCTTTGTTGCTCTGTTTCGGTTTGACGGGCGCGTAAGCGTTCGTACTCGCGTTGCATGGCGAGTGCCTGTTGATACTGCCCCTGAGCTTCCAACGCCGCGGATAAAGCCTGATACGCATGTGTGACGGTGGCGAGGTCTTGCTGGACTTGGGCCTGTTCAAGCGCAGTTTGGATTTCTTTTTCGGCCAGTTTGGGCTTAGACAGGGCTAAATGAATTTGCCCTTGCAACAGGATTGCTTGGGTTGTGAGCTGCGAGTTGGGCATTGCACCGGCTAAGCGTAACGTATCTTGAATATAGCGGTCGCTTAATGGGTAGTGAGATAACTCGAAATAGGTTCTTGCAATGGCAAAGTGGACCTCGGCCAGAGGCTTAGGTCTGGACAGGTTTTGCTCAATTTCAAGCGCGTTAAAGTAATGCACTAACGCAAAGTTATAACGCGCTTGTTGTTCGTAAATCGCGGCCAATAAACGCTGGGAAGCGGAAAGCTGACGGCTCAGTGAAAAGTGTTCAAAAAACGCTGCTGCTTGGTTCGCGTGTTCGAGGGCTTGTTTGAGCACGCCTTGCTGAAAGTACAATTGCGCAAGTTGCATGTTGGCGCGAGCGATAAGCGCGGTGTACTCATTTTCACTGGCTATCCAAAATGCACTGAGCAACTCGGTCAATGCGCTTTCATGCTGTTTTTCATCGAGTAGGAAAGCCCCCAATGAGAGTTGAAACTCGACTTTATCACGTAGGTTTTCCGGATGAGTGGATAATTGGCTACGTGCACGCTCATAAGCGATGAGCGCCGTTTCACTGTCTGCCGTGGCGGCGAGAATATTGGCGCGCAACAAGGCGCTGTTAAAACGCACGTCGTGGATGTTGAGGCTGTTATCAGGAAGCGCATTCAATGCTGCATCGACTTCATCCAGTTTATGCAATGCCTGTTTATCATCGCCGACTAAATGCCAAGTGAGGGACGCTTCGGTCAGCATCACTTGCACCAGTGTGTGTTTGAGCTCGTGCTCTTCGACGACTTGATAGGCTTTTTGTAATGCCGCTTTGGCTTCTAGCGGTTGCTCAAGGTGTGCGTAAGCACGAGCACTGATCAAATAGGCGTACACCGTATGCAAGGGGGTGCGAATTGAGCGATCGGTATCGTTATTGACGTGAGAGCGGTTTGCACCCGTAGTGAGTCGTCGCTGCGCTAAGAAACGGTTACTGATCTCTAACGATTGCTCAGGCGCGGTGGCTAACAGTTCTTCTGCATTGGTTAGTACAGGCGAGGAATGGATAGAAGCCAACGCCATGGACGACGTTAACCATAAGAGCAGGCCTAGGAAGGGGCGGCTAAAGCGCATGCGCTATCCTCAAAAATGCGTCTGAACAAAAATGAAGGCTGCCAGTTTGAGACAGCCATGTCTGCGCGCTGACTCAACGTTGCGGCACATAGGCCGCAACGAGACGTCGCTGAATCATGGTTATTGACGGGCGAGTCGGTTATTTTCGCTCGGCGTTTTACCCATGTTGGTGCGATAAGGGTTGATGTCGAGTCCGCCACGACGTGTATAACGCGCGTAAACCGTGAGCTTTTCTGGCTGACAAAAACGCATGATGTCCATGAAAATACGTTCCACACATTGTTCGTGGAATTCGTTGTGTTCACGGAAGGACACTAGATAACGCAGTAGCTTCTCGCGGTTAATTTTTTTCCCTTTATAGGCAATGCGCACCGACCCCCAATCAGGCTGGTTGGTGATCAGGCAATTGGATTTTAGCAAGTGGCTGTGCAGCGTTTCTGACACAATCGCCCCTTGCGCGGCGCCATCGAGCCAATCAGGATTAAAAGTATAATCATCAATACTGATATCTTGATGATCAATGCACTCACCTGCCATTCCAGCAATGGTCTCGCCTTCAAGCTCGCTCAGTGGCGATAGGGTCACATCCACCTCTTCGCCTGCACAGGCAGACAAATCCTTCTGTAGAGCATCGGCGACCTTTTGCCAGCTCTCGAAGCGGGTTTGATTGAGGCTGTTTAAATACAGTTTAAACGATTTGGACTCAATCAAGTTTGGGCTCGAAGCGGGTAGGCGTACCTCACCGATAGCCACTTGCGGAAGGCCGTTTTGGTTTAACCAAGACAGCTCATAAAGCGTCCAGGTGTCATAGCCGGTAAAGGGCACAGTCTCATTGCTCAGGCCAATGGCTTGACGATTCAGCTCACGCGGGACCGCGCGTAGCTGTGACGGGTCGTATTGCGTCGGGTAGTCAGTGTGTTGGCCTAGCGACAGACCGGCTAGGGCATCGGCATCTTGGTAATTGCTCATACGGATTTGCCATCGATTCAAGTAGAATGGGTAAAGTTTACTGAATCTTGCTATAGGTTGCTAATGGAGAACACATTACATAACGCCCTTTGGGCGCTAGCCCAGAAATATGTTGCCAAATGGCGAAAGGTGCAGCAGTGCTTGCCGTGCACGGACGCGTATTTAGGCTTAGCGTCACCGTGTGTGGAGAGCGAAAATGCCCACCAAGTGCAATGGCAACCGGTTCAGCGTGATACCTTGGCAGACTTCACCAACGTGGAGAATGCGATTGAGTTACGTCTGCACAGCGACATTAAAGACTTTTATAACTTTATGTACTGCGCGGATTTGCCGGTGCACTTTGGCGGTGAGCGCTTCAATTTGCTGCAAGTGTGGAGTGAAGATGACTTGGCCCGCTTACAAGAAAACATTCTTGGGCATTTAATGATGCAGCGTCAGCGTAAATGCTCCCCGAGTGTATTTATTGCGACCACTGATGATGAAATGACGATTGTTGCTATTGATAATGTGACGGGCCAAGTGGTGAGAGAAGTACTCAATAAAGGCTCACGAGAGGTGTTGGCAGACGATGTTGAGCAATTCATTGAGGTGTTAGAGGTTGATGTATCATGATCCTCACCGAGCTAACCTTCGAGTGCTTCGACAATACAACGGTAAGCGCGGTTGACCGAGCGATTAATGGCCTGATGGATGCGTTGCGTTACAACGGTCAGGTGTTGGGGCGTGAATTTCCGATACTGATGCAAGAAGGGCAGTTTCAGCTTCGGGTTGTTTGTCCGGATGAAGATGCGTTGCAGCCAAAATTTCATAGCCCTCAAGTCAAGCGAGCATTGAATCAACTGTCCGAGGCCTGTTTGACTCAGCCTAAGGTACGTCTTTTAGGTCGAGACCTTAACTCCGAACAAGCGGCGCCGAGCACCTCGCCGAGCTGGCAGGTGCTATACACCACCTTTGTGCACACCTGCTCGCCATTACGATGTGGCGATACCTTATTGCCGATCCCTTTATATCGCTTACCCGCAACTTTCAATGGCGACCACAAGTCAGTGATCAAGTGGCAAACGGAATGGCAAGCGTGTGATGAATTGCAGATGGCGGGTGCCAGTGATGCGGAGTTTGCCGGGCTTAACGAGCTAGAAAACCCGCAAACTCGATTGTTCCAACGCGGCTGGGATTTGCGTGGACGGATTGAATACCTCACGGGTATTCCCACGTATTATTATCAATACCGTGTCGGTGGTAAAGATAAGGACAGTGAGTTAGCGCGCCCTTGTCCTAAATGTGGTGGACAGTGGCGATTGGAAACACCACTACACGATATTTTCCTGTTCAAGTGCGAGGCTTGTCGTCTGGTCTCAAACCTTTCGTGGGACTTCAAGCTCACTTAAGCGCTCTTCCAATTCGCTCAGACGAGCCGTTAGCTGGGAGACGTGCTGCTCGAGCGCCGCAATTCGCATTGCCTCTGAAGGAGCAGTCTCTGCCTCGGCCATGTCGGGTAACGGTGAATTAGATTTGGCACTTTTTACCGCTTGAATAATGAGGGGCAACGGCACCGGGGTATCGAGCTGTGCTTTCAGCTTTGCCACGGTGACTGATTGCCCTTTTTGGACCAAGGTGTGGATTGCGCGTTCTAGTGCCGCTTGATAACTCATCGTGATTCTCAATCTCATTAATACGTGCGCTTGGCTAACTCGCTGCCGCGCTGACCTCGTCGTAATCTAAGATTTTCTCAACAAAGCATCAAGGGTGTCGACTTGTTCGGCCCAATCGGCATCCTCTTGTAACGCCTCATGGATAAAAGTCCGTTGGGCGGTGTTCCAAAACGGCGCATCTACCAAAGATTGACCATCGACCAGACAATGGCTGGTTAAGAACTGCTCGATAGCCTGCTGATCGCTTGCTAGGCCTAATTGCTCAAATAAGTGCGTTAAATCGTGCTGGAAAGTTTCCATTGTCGCTCCTCAAACCTAGTCTATGCATCCATTATTTGACTATAGCAATCCTCTAGACAGCTTGCCTTGTACTCTGGTAGGGACAAAGTGCTGGTTCGCTTGTGAGATATCTCTTACAAAGGCGTGGGAGAAAAGCAGAATCGTACCGGGTTAAACGAGAAGAGGTTGGGTTTTAGTTTAATAAAAACAATACTTTATGTTTTATTTTATATAATTGGGATAAAATTGAGACATCGCGCACGTTGTGATGCCTTGTGCCAAAGGCTCAGTCGCGTAATCTTATCGGTGTCGGAAGGGAACTGACACAGGGAACAGGAATCACCACGGACTCGGTACCTCAGGATGAGGCAGTACTTCAGGATGAAGCGCTGGCAAGGATTGCAGAAGGATATCGGATGGAACCGTTCTCTACAAGCAGGAAGCTTGTACGTCAGGAAGACTTAGGACAACCCAGGATGAGGGCTTAAGGAACACTTCAGGACGAAGTCATGGACACCTCCAGGATGGAGAGCTTATCGAAAACGGGAATTTCGGTTTGTCAGGATGACGAAAGGACACCTCCAAGACGGAGAGACATGGAACGACGCTGAAGGAATCGGCGACTGATCAAGGAATGATGCAGGGAGCACCTTTTAGTAGCAGGATAGCTGCAAGTAAAACTCTCGGGCGCGGCGCAAGCTGCGCCCTTCCTTTTTGTAGCCGGTAAACATGAGCGGTTACCCCATCTTTTCCGGTGACTCCCTGTCACGTACTGCTCGCGTGTCGCGCGACGTGTGCATCATTCTGTTACTCTAGTACAGCTTATCCATTTGCGCGAATATGGCGCGATTGTGTCGGTATGGGCCTTATTGTACAGGCATGGTATGGACCGGCGTGTCGATGCTTTTTAAGCGAAATCCTCGCAACCGCGCATGGCCGGTATAGCTATCTTGCCCGGTCGATGAAAATTCAAACCAGTAATGTGTTACCCAGCGCCAGCCCTGATCGGTGTGTGTGAGCCGATGCTTACCGCGCGCAATGGATAACACCTGAAGTCCCATATGTTGGCAATAATGCTGAATGTATCGATGCGCGTGCTCGCTTTGCCGGCGCTGTTGCCAAAACAGCATCGCGACGACAAAGACGAGTAACAGGGTAACAAGATCAGTGATCATGATGGGGTTGTTTCACTGCCGATTGCAGACGAGCCATCGCCTGAGTCAGTGCCGGAGAGGTATTGCCATGCAAGCGGCTTAATAATGCACCGCGAAGCTCAGGCATCATCACCAGATCGGCATAGATTTGTTGGAATAGCGCCGGGTCATGCTGGTCGGCAATCGCAATTAAAAAGGCATCCAATACTGCATCATCGGTTAATCCATCCCAGCACCGTCCCGCGATGGCGACAAAGATCTCTTGATGGTGGAGTGCGCGTTTATCTAATACGGCACGGATCAATTGATCGCGCTGTGCTTTTGGTGCACCCGCATGGGCGCGCAATAGTGCGCTAACGAAAAAGAGGTCGACTTCTTGGCTCTCACACAAATCGCTAAATAGCGTACGCAAGGTGGCAGCAAGCTTGTCGCTCAAGGCGCAGTGCTCCAAGCATCCCAACAATGCATATTGCGGCGTGGTTGGCATATTGGCGATCGCTTTTCTTACTCGCGTGGCATTGTTTTGCTCGTGCATACGCACGCAAATATCTGCCAAGCCTTGTAGGCCAATGCCTTGCCAGTTATCCCAGCCGAGTTCACCGTTTAAATAGTGTTGAGCCTGTTCGTAATATTGGCTAGCGGGACGACCGAGCGAGTAGGTGAGCGAAGCATGAAACATCGCCATCTTGTCATCGGTTGGGGTGAAGGTGTAAGGGTTGTTAGCCAGCTTCTCACGCTGCGCTTTGTTCGGCGTTGCGCTTAAATTCTCCCCCATGGCCGCGCTGACATATTGCAGAAAGTCGCCCATCGCGGTGTGACTGAGTAGCCCTCGCTCATCCAGTGGCATTTTCAAAAACCATACCCAAGGTGCGCCGCCTTTTGGCCAGAACGCGACAGCCATATGCGCATGATGGCGCAGTGGGTAAGGGTAAGGTTGTTGGTTCGCCTCAACGGCCCGAAACTCTGCATCGTCGAGAAGGCAAACACGTCGGCCTAAGTCGTAGACGCTAAACTGACACTGGGCATGATCAAAAAGGGTGCTCAGCGCGTGAAAAGATTCCATGGTATCCGCTCGCTGTTTTCGCTTGATGGGCGGGAGTATATCAGTTTTCACCCAGCAGATGCTTGCCTTGTACGTGTTGTCTTTCGCTTGATCATGGTATGCTTCGCCGTTTCCGTAAACACTAAGTGATGAGGGTATCAATGAGTCTTCACTTTCAATGTATCCAACTTCTTGATGAGTTGGAGCAAGTGCTAAATGATCACGCGCTATGGCAAACGACGCCACCGTCGGCTGAGCGTCTTGCGAGCACTGAGCCTTTTGCTGTCGATACCTTGGCATGTCACGAATGGCTGCAATGGATTTTTGTACCTAAGATGCGTGCACTGATTGACGCTGGGCAGACCTTACCGCGTAACTTTGAAATTTCACCTTATGTGGAAGAGGCAATGAAAGAGCAGGCCGGGCATCGTGAGGTGGTCGCTGTGGTTGTGCGGATTGATAGCTTGTTTGCCGATCAATGACAGACCTGCCGCTTAGTATTTTATATCAAGACGATCACTTGGTGGTGGTCAATAAGCCTGCCGGCATGCTGGTTCATCGCTCTTGGTTGGACAAAGGTGAGACCCGTTTTGTGATGCAAACTTTACGGGATCAAATTGGTCAACATGTCTATCCACTCCACCGGCTCGATAAACCCACCTCTGGCGTCTTGGTGTTTGCCCTATCCAGTGATGTTGCCTCGGCGATGATGCCACAGTTTGCCAATAACCAGATTAAAAAGGGCTATCATGCCATCGTCCGAGGCTGGATTGCAGACGCCGGCCAGCTTGACTATCCGCTGGTGGAAGAGCAAGACAAAATTGCCGATAAGCATGCCAGCCAAGCGCCGGAAGCGAAATCGGCGATCACCGACTATCAGCCATTAGCGAAGATAGAGTTACCCATTGCGACGGGGCGTTATGCGACCAGCCGGTATAGTTTAGTGGCGATGCAGCCGCATACCGGTCGCAAACATCAGTTACGTCGACATATGCATCATCTCAGCCATCCGATCATTGGCGACACCACTCATGGCGATGGACGACACAACCGAGTTTTTCGTCACCACTTTGATTGTCACCGTCTACTGTTGCACGCAAGCCAGATGCGTTTTAAACACCCTGTGTCTGGTGAGTCTCTAACGGTGACGGCGCCGATTGACACTCAGTGGCAAGTGCTAATGGAGGCGTTTGCGTGGCAATGGCCTGATAACGCGGATTTAATGGGAAATTAGCAGGGCGTCGTGCCGAACAGCACGACGCATTGTTGGACTTTCTTAGCGTTTGGGTTGTCGGTGTGATTTAGAGTTTTTCCAGCTCAGATTCAATTTCAGCAATTTTACTGGCGACGACTTTCTCAAGATGACGTAGATCGGTCAGGATCTTCTGTTTTACATCATGTTCGGCTTGTTCTTGCTGGACGATTTGGTCCAGTTCATCAATCACCAGTGATAAGCTGCGATTGATCTCTGTGACTTCACGAAAGCGCCCGGTGCCACTGTCCACGACCACATTTTTACGCTGGCGTGGATATTTAAACTTCATGCTCTTGGCGAACAATTCGCCTTTTTGCTTTTCAAAATAGATCTTCAGCGTGTCATAACTGGCTTCTTGGCGCAGTGAATAACGCTCGATTTTCTCTGGATGCTCAACGCCGATATTTTTTAACTGTTGGTACATAACCACCTCATAAGTTGACGTCGTAGACGCTGTGAGCCAGCGTTTCGATACAGGGCTCAGTGTAGCCCGTCAGCCACACCAATTACCGTGACCACTTTGGCTATTTTGCTTGCGATAACGTCTTCTCTAGCGCGGTTTTTAGTTGCGCTTGGTGTTCAGATGTCAGAGCTTGGTTTTGGGCGTCCGTTACAATAAAAAAGTCTTCTGCCCGCTCACCAATGGTCGTGATCTTCGCTGCATGAACACTGACACCTTGTCGCGCAAACACAGCTCCAACGCGAGCCAGTAACCCCGGAGTATCCAGGGCCACTAACTCCATCAAGGTACGGCGGCCATTTTTAGTTGGCAAGAAGAGCACCTGTGTTTTGACGGTAAAATGTTTGAGTTTTTGCGGCGCTCGACGACGCGGAATGGTGATCTTGCCCGTTTCTTCAATGGCCTTGGCGACCCCCTCGATGATCCGAGGGTGACGGTCGAGGGGAATCGCCTCGTCATTTTGATCCATGACCATAAAGGTATCGAGTGCATGGCCGTCTTTGCTGGTCATGACCTGTGCATCATGGACACTCAGGTTTTTCTTATCTAGTGCGGCAACCACGCGCGCAAATAAACTGGGCCTATCTGGGCAGTAAACAAAAATCTCGGTTCCGCCTCGGGTCGCCTTTTTACTCACCAACACCAAAGGTTGATCACTTGGATGGTGGAGCAAATGTTCACTGTGCCAAGCGATTTGCTTGTGTGTATGACGCAGAAAGTAATCGGCTTTAAAACGTTGCCAAAGCAGCTCAATATCACGCGGGCTATGCCCTTGCTTGCGCAGCATGGCCGCTGCTAAGTGTTGGTTATGGCGGATCCGTTCACGGACATCCGGCGGATTCTCTAGCCCTCGGCGCAAGGCTTTTTGCGTCGAGTAATAGAGCTCTGCAATCAAGGTGCGTTTCCAGCTATTCCACAAGTCAGGGTTGGTGGCATTGATATCGGCGACGGTCAAACACACTAACAGGTCAAGCCGTTCTTCATCGCGCACTTCTTTGGCAAAATCGGTGATCACATCGGGATCGTAAATATCGCGACGTTGTGCAGTCACTGACATCAGGAGGTGATTTCGCACCAGCCAACTGACTATATTCGCTTCAGGGCGAGATAAGCCGTGCTCAAGGCAAAAGTCATGGGCTTCGATGGCCCCAATTTCACTGTGATCGCCGCCGCGCCCTTTGCCGATATCATGAAAGATAGCTGCGATTAGCAGTAACTCGCGGCGTGCGAGTCGAGGGAAAATATCACAACAAATGGGGTGGCGTTCTCGGTTGGCCTCATTGTCAAAAAGGCGCATGTGTTTAAGCAAGCGAATGGTGTGCTCATCCACGGTATAAACGTGGAACAGGTCGAACTGCATTTGTCCGACGATCTGACTCCACTGCGGCAGGTAGGCAGACATAATGCCGTGGCGGTGCATCAAACTAAAGGCTTTATGCAGCGCATTGGGGTGGCGCACCAAGGCCATAAATTTTTCGCGAGCGTCTTGTTGTTGACACAAAAAATGGTTCAGTCGACGACGTGCAGTGCGCAGTTGGCGAAGGGTCGGCGCCGATATGGCCTCTATGGTGGTGTCGTCAGCCACATGGAGCATCATATCGAGAATGGTGTCAGGGCGTGCTTGAAATAGTGCCGGTTTGCGCGCTTCGATCGCATTGCCTTGGCGCTGAAAATCGTCACTCAGCATGTCGATTTGGTCCGGACGGCCATTGTCGATAATCACTTGATCGAAGATTTGCAGCAACATCTTGTTAAGCTCGCCGATCCGACCGAGCGTGCGAAAGAAGTCTTTCATCATTTGCTCTACCGCACGATTTCCCTCGCCACGATAGCCTAGCAATTCGGCAACGGAGGTTTGATGCGCGAAGGTCAGTCGGTTGTCATAGCGGCGCAGTTCTAAATGAAGCGCGAAGCGAATCCGCCAGAGTACGTTTTGGCACTCATTCAGTTCGCGATACTCGGCATCGGTAAGAAAGCCATAGTGACTCATCTCACGCAAGCTGGTGGCACCAAAATGGCGTCGGGCGATCCAGGCGAGGGTGTGGATGTCGCGCAGTCCACCGGGGCTTGATTTCAGATCTGGCTCCAGCTTGTAGGCGGTGTCATGATAGCGGCGATGGCGGGCTTTCTGTTCTTCCACTTTCGCGCGATAAAAACGCTCACTGGGCCAAAAGTCATCCGCATGAACACGCTGCTCTAGCGCATTGAATAGCCGCTCACTGCCGCATAACAAGCGTGCTTCTTGCAGGTTGGTCGCTACCGTCAGATCGTCAAGTCCGACACTGATGCACTCATCGACCGTGCGCACGCTATGGCCTACTTCAAGTTTGAGATCCCACAATAAGGTCAGTAATTCACTGAGTTTTTGTTGCTGGTGCGCGTCTAACGGCCCTTGGCAAAGTAATAGCAGATCAATATCAGACAGGGGGTGGAGCTCACGCCGACCATAGCCACCCACGGCAACCAAGGCGAGGTGAGGGTGCTGGTCAAAACCAAAATGCTGCCAAAGCCTCTGCATCAGCGCATCCATGTAATCGCTACGCTGATAGACCAGCTCAGGCACCGGGACATTGGCGAGGAAGTCTTGCTTCTGTTGCTCAAGGAGGTGCTGAAATTGGGCTTTGAGTGCCGCTGGGCTCAATTGGTCTTGGGTCAAACTTTGTGGCGTGATCACTGTGTCTGTCATGGCGTTCCTTTGCGCATAAAAAAGCCGGAGCAAGCCCGGCCTTTATCAGAATCTTAGTGGTTGATATGGCGCGGGATGGTTTCCTCTTCACGAAGCGTTAAGATTTCCACCCCAGTTTCGGTCACCAACAGGGTGTGCTCCCACTGCGCTGACTTCTTGCCATCAATGGTATAAACCGTCCAACCATCGTCTTCATCTAGTACGGTACCGTATTTGCCTGCGTTAATCATAGGCTCAATGGTAAAACACATACCAGGTTTGAGGATGGTTCGGTCGTTGTTTTTGTAGTGCACCACTTGTGGATCTTCATGGAAGCTCGCGCCAATACCGTGTCCACAGTACTCTTTTACGATCGAGTAGCGAGTGTTGCTGCTTTTGATGAATTTTTGGATAGCCGTACCAATGTCACCAACTGTAGCGCCTGGCTTCACCTTTTTGATGGCATGATAAAGGCTTTCTTGGGTGACACGGCAAAGGCGCTTGTCTTCCAACGAGACCTCACCAATCAAAAACATTTTCGATGTATCGCCGTGATAGCCATCTTTAATGACGGTGACGTCGATGTTGACGATATCACCATCTTGGAGCACATCCTCGTCACAAGGGATCCCGTGACAAACCACGTGGTTGATAGAGGTACACATGGACTTAGGGAAGCCGTGATAATTCAAGGTGGCGGGTGTGGTGCCCTGCACCTCAGTCATATATTTGTGCGCGATATCATCCAGTTCACGCGTGGTAACGCCTGGCTTTACATGTGGGGCCAGCATTTCCAGCACTTCTGCGGCCAACCGACCGGCAACGCGCATTTTTTCTATTTCTTCTGCTGTTTTAATTGGGATCGTCATTTTGCTTTCTCACTTAATTCGTCTCGCTCATCGAGGCAATGAGCGTCAGAGCGTGAGGGACCTCACACCCTGATAAATCAGGCATGCGCTGCTTTGACCTGCTACGCTTTGGTCACCGGTAGCGCGGGGCAGACACATTGAAGTGAGCACATGGTATCAAGCTGGGCGGTTTCTGGAAACCAGAACCACACCTTTCGCCGTTTGGGCAGTGGTGCGGCAATACGACAAACCGGCCCTCGCTTGGGCAATTTATCTGGATTTTTGCCTACTTTATGTGGTATAAAGCGCGCCGAAATCCGTCATTGTGATCAATCTGTTTTTGTCAGGTTTCATCCTGATGGCATTTCACTAAACACTTTTTATTTTAAATCACACACATATCGTCACATTGTCCGGGGTGCCCTGTGCGGGTCGGTCAAATGGGATATGTGGAGGCCTAACCCCAAGAGGAAATTATCATGGCTACTGTTTCAATGCGCGACATGCTCAAGGCGGGCGTACACTTCGGTCACCAAACCCGTTACTGGAACCCTAAGATGAAGCCTTTCATCTTCGGTTCTCGCAACAAAGTACACATCATCAACCTTGAGAAAACTGTACCAATGTTTAACGATTCTTTGGCTGAACTGTCAAAAATCGGTGAGCGTAAAGGTAAAGTCCTGTTCGTTGGTACTAAGCGCGCAGCAAGCGAAGCGGTAAAAGCGGCAGCAGAAAACTGCGAGCAGTTTTATGTGAGCAACCGTTGGTTGGGCGGCATGCTGACCAACTGGAAAACCGTTCGTATGTCTATCAAGCGTCTGAAAGACCTGGAAACCCAGTCTACCGACGGTACGTTTGAAAAGCTGACCAAAAAAGAAGCGCTGATGCGCACTCGTGAGATGGAAAAACTTGAGAAGTCTCTGGGTGGTATCAAAAACATGAACGGCCTGCCTGATGCAATGTTCGTTATCGATGCGGATCACGAGCACATTGCTATCAAAGAAGCGAACAACCTGGGTATCCCAGTATTTGCGGTAGTAGATACTAACTCTAACCCAGACGGCGTTGACCACGTAATCCCAGGTAACGATGACGCAATCCGCGCTATCCAACTTTACCTGAACGCAGCGTCTGACGCATACAAAGAAGGCCGTAGCCAAGACATCGTTGCGCAAGCAGAAGACGAGCTGGTTGAAGTCGCTGAGTAAGACAACAGCTCCTTGTGAGCGTTCTTAGCCATCAGCGTGTCATCTTTCATGCTGTAAGCTAAGTATGGTTAGCAGGGGCCGAAGTCGGGCCCCTGTTTTTTACCCAAATAGTTTCGAATCGAGGATTGAACAATGGCAACTGTTACCGCTGCCCTGGTTAAAGAACTGCGCGAGCGCACCGGCGCTGGCATGATGGAATGTAAAAAAGCACTGGTTGAAGCGAACGCAGACATCGAAGTCGCGATCGAAAACATGCGTAAAAGTGGTGCGGCTAAAGCAGCGAAAAAAGCTGGCCGTGTTGCTGCTGAAGGCGTGATTCTGGTTAAAGAAAACGAAGGCAAAGCAGCGATCGTTGAGATCAACTGTGAAACTGACTTCGTTGCTAAAGATGCTAACTTTGCTGCATTTGCTAACCAAGTGGCTGAAACTGCTTTGGCAGAAGGCCTAGAAATCGACGCGCTGAAAGAAAAATTCGAACAGCAGCGTGCTGAGCTAGTTGCAAAAATCGGTGAAAACATGGACATCCGTCGTGTTTCATTCATCGAAGGCGCGAAAGTAGGTTCTTACCGTCACGGCGACCGCATCGGTGTGGTTGTAGCTGCAAACGCTGACGAAGAAACCATCAAGCACGTTGCTATGCACATTGCTGCATCTAAGCCTGAGTACGTTAACCCAGAAGACGTACCAGCTGACGTGGTTGAGAAAGAAAAACAAATCCAGGTTGATATCGCGATGCAATCAGGCAAGCCTGCTGAAATCGCAGAGAAAATGGTTGTTGGCCGTATGAAGAAATTCACCGGCGAAATCTCTCTGACTGGTCAAGCATTTGTTATGGACCCAGCGCAAACTGTGGGCCAAATGCTGAAAGAAAAAGGTGCCGAAGTGACTAACTTCATCCGCTTTGAAGTGGGCGAAGGCATCGAGAAAGAAGAAGTAGACTTTGCTGCAGAAGTAGCTGCTGCACAAAAAGGCTAATTTTTCTGATTAAGGCCGCGGTATTCGCCGCGGCCTTTCCATAACCTTCTTCCCTAACTTAGTGCCTAATATAAGGTAGTGACATGACTACAAATCCTAAGCCTGCATATCAACGCATTTTACTTAAACTCAGTGGTGAAGCCCTGCAGGGCAACGATGGATTCGGTATCGATCCAACTGTGCTAGACCGTATGGCACAAGAAATTAAAGAATTGGTCGAGTTAGGTGTTCAGGTCGGATTAGTCATCGGCGGCGGTAATTTATTCCGTGGCGCTGGTCTTGCCGAAGCGGGAATGAACCGTGTTGTGGGCGATCACATGGGTATGCTGGCCACCGTGATGAACGGTTTGGCAATGCGTGATGCACTTCATCGTGCCTATGTGAACGCACGAGTGATGTCCGCCATTCCACTTAATGGTGTGTGTGACAGCTATAACTGGGCTGAAGCGATTAGCCAGCTTCGTAATGGCCGTGTGGTGATTTTCTCTGCCGGAACGGGTAACCCTTTCTTTACCACGGATTCAGCGGCGTGCCTACGCGGCATTGAAATTGAATCTGACGTGGTGATCAAAGCAACGAAAGTCGACGGCGTATACAGTGATGACCCAACCAAAAACCCAGATGCTGAGCTTTATTCAACCTTGAGTTACCAAGATGTACTCGAAAAAGAGTTGAAAGTAATGGATTTGGCCGCATTTACGTTAGCACGCGATCACCAAATGCCGATCCGTGTGTTTAATATGAATAAGCCGGGCGCCTTACGCCGTGTCGTGATGGGTGAAACAGAAGGCACTCTGATTACTAACAGCTAAGCCGATTTAGTGGCATAATCGGACAGTAAAATTCAATCGCAAGGATACCTCCAGTGATTAACGATATTAAAGCAGACGCCAAAGCGCGTATGGATAAAAGTGTAGAAGCGCTTAAACACAATCTTTCAAAACTTCGCACCGGTCGTGCCCACCCAAGCTTGTTGGAAGGCATTACGGTTGAATACTATGGTGCACCAACACCGTTGAAACAACTCGCCTCTATTGTTGCTGAAGATGCACGAACCTTGGCGATTACTGTTTTTGACAAGCAAGTAGCACAAGCGGTTGAAAAAGCGATCATGACTGCAGACTTGGGCCTTAATCCATCATCAGCAGGTACAGTGATCCGTGTGCCGCTTCCTCCATTGACGGAAGAACGTCGTAAAGAAATGGTTAAGTTGGTGCGCGCAGAAGGCGAACAAGGCCGCGTTGCAGTACGTAATATCCGCCGTGATGCCAACAATGATCTTAAATCGTTGCTAAAAGACAAAGAAATCTCCGAAGATGACGAACGTCGCGCACAAGATGAGATTCAAAAGTTGACGGATGCAGCGGTGAAGAATGTTGATGCGCTTCTTGATGCAAAAGAAAAAGAGTTGATGGAAGTCTAAATCTCATTAGACTTTACCACCAATGTCAAAGCGCTGTGCGTGCAGTACAGCGCTTTTTATTTGCCAAGGAGAAACATGAGTTCCCAGTCTCTTGATGCGCAGCTCGAGTCTGCCGCCCTACCGCAGCACATTGCCGTTATCATGGATGGAAACGGACGTTGGGCAAAGGCGCGAGGCAAAGCCCGTGTATTTGGGCATAAAGCCGGTGTTAAAGCAGTGCGTAAAACGGTGAAGGCGGCGTCGGAGCTTGGGGTAAAAGCCCTAACCTTGTTTGCGTTCAGCAGTGAAAACTGGCGTCGGCCAGAAGATGAAGTCAGTGTGCTGATGGAGTTGTTCATCAGTGTGCTTTCTCGCGAAGTCAAACGCTTGAACAAAAATGGTGTCCAACTTCGCGTGATCGGTGATACCTCTCGATTTAATCCATCACTACAACAAAAAATTGCCGAAGCCGAAGCATTAACAGCAGGCAATGAGCGTCTTGTGCTCAATATTGCGGCCAACTATGGTGGGCAATGGGATATTACCCAAGCGGCACGCCGTGTCGCAGAGCAGGTCGCTGCTGGTCAATTACAAGCCAGTGATATCACAGAGCAAGATATTGCTCGTCAATTGATGCTATCCGACTTACCCGATGTGGATTTAATGATCCGTACCAGTGGTGAATGTCGCATTAGTAACTTCATCTTGTGGCAAGCTGCCTATGCCGAGTTGTATTTTACAGAACAATATTGGCCCGATTTCAACGAGCAAAGTCTGTTCGATGCGGTCGCTTGGTATGTTAATCGTGAACGACGTTTTGGCTGTACCGGCGAGCAAATCAAAGCCATGCTAACCACTGATAAGTAACCACGAGGAATCAGTTTGCTCAAACAACGTGTATTAACCGCGGCTTTGTTAGTCCCTTTGGTGGTCGCCGCTGTCTTTTATTTACCTTTTCCCGCGTTTGTTGCGGTGATTGCTGCCGTAACGCTGCTCGGTCATTGGGAGTGGACACAGTTTGTGTCCAACTCTTCAAGGTGGCTTACCTTTATCGTTCCAGCTGCGGCAGTGGCGCTATCCATTTATAGTCTCCCTTTTAGTGCCTATGCGCTGAGCCATTTAGCAGTGGCGCCCTTTTCGGTAGCAGCAGCGGGCGCGGCATGGTGGTTGTTTGCCACCGGGTTGGTCTTAGCCTTTCCTAAATCCGGAGCGCTTTGGACGCACAGTCGCTTATTGCGCCAACTATTCGGTCTTTTGACCTTATTGCCCTTTATGTGGAGCGTGTTGATTTTACGCGCCGCAGACTATCAATTTTCCACCTATTACGGTGCGAAACTGGTACTTCTGGTGTTTGTGTTGGTGTGGTGTGCCGACAGCGGTGCCTACTTTGCTGGTAAAGCCTTCGGTAAGCATAAAATGGCACCGGCGGTGAGCCCCAACAAAACCCTGGAAGGCTTGCTCGGTGGACTGATTGCCGCCGTTGCTGTGACATGGGCCGGTGCGCAGCTTCTCGATATTCATTTTGCGAGTGTGGGCGCGCTGCTTTGTATCGCTGTGGTTACAGCGTTAGCATCGGTGCTGGGCGATTTGGCAGAGAGCATGTTTAAGCGTGTCTCTGGCGTGAAAGACAGTGGGAATTTATTACCCGGCCACGGCGGTATTTTGGATAGAATTGATAGTTTGACCGCTGCATTTCCCGTTTTTACCGTGCTGTATTTCGCGTTTGCGAATTAAGTAAAACGAGCGTATCACATGCAAAAAATCACTGTATTAGGTGCCACTGGCTCGATCGGAACCAGTACGCTTTCTGTAGTTGAGGCAAATCCTCAACAGTTCGAAGTGACCGCACTGGCGGCCAATAACAATGTGGAAAAGATGACCCGCCTATGTTTGCATTGGCGGCCGCGTTTTGCGGCCATGGCCGATGAGAACGCTGCATTGGAACTGGCACAAGCGCTTAAGGCGAAAGGGGTTAACACAGAAGTGTTGGCCGGTGAGCAAGGTTTATGCACACTCGCATCTTTGCCTGAAGTTGATATGGTGATGGCTGCGGTGGTGGGGGCGGCAGGCTTGATGCCGACCATGGCTGCGGTGAAAGCGGGTAAGCGCGTTTTGCTTGCCAATAAAGAGGCCTTGGTGATGTCAGGGCAATTCTTTATTGATGCGGTTTATCAATATGGCGCAGAGCTGTTACCTATCGATAGTGAGCACAATGCGATTTTTCAGTGCTTACCGCAGGTTGTACAAGCTAACCCCGGCCGCTGCGATCTGAGTGCCGCGGGCGTGAGCAAAATCTTGCTCACAGGCTCAGGGGGGCCTTTCCGCTATCGTGAACCTGAGACCTTGCATACCGTGAGCGTAGCGGAAGCGGTTGCTCACCCCAATTGGTCGATGGGACCAAAAATCTCCGTTGATTCCGCCACCATGATGAATAAAGGCTTGGAGTATATTGAAGCACGTTGGTTATTTAATGCGCGTGCCGATCAGCTAGAGGTGGTGATCCATCCTCAGTCGGTCATCCACTCGATGGTGCAAATGAGCGATGGTTCGGTACTCGCCCAATTAGGCACCCCTGATATGTGCACGCCTATCGCCCACGCGATGGCGTATCCATCACGTGTGACGACGTCAGTTGCACCGCTTGATTTTACCCAAATTGGCGAATTTACCTTTATGGCACCGGATGCCCGCCGCTATCCTTGCTTGTCTTTGGCGATTGAGGCGTGCCAGCACGGGCAAGCGGCGACAACGACACTCAATGCCGCCAATGAACAAGCGGTGGATGCCTTCTTAAAAGACCAGATAGGCTTTATGGACATCGCACGGATTAATGAGGCGGTGTTATCACAAAGCACACTTCGCTCGCCATCAAGCTTGGATTGCTTGCTGGAGCTGGATAGAATGGCGCGAATTACGGCTAAGGAGCACATTGCTAAGGTTGCAAAATGAGTGCATTTCTATGGAACGCAGCGTCATTTATTGTCGCTCTCGGTGTGTTGGTGGCCATTCATGAGTATGGACACTTTTGGGTCGCGCGCCGCTGTGGCGTAAAAGTCGAGCGCTTTTCGATTGGTTTTGGGCGCGCACTATGGCGCTGGCGAGGCAAAGACGATACTGAGTATGTCATTGCTGCCATTCCGTTAGGTGGTTATGTCAAAATGCTCGACGAGCGTATTGAGGCGGTCGCTGAGCATGACAAACCACGTGCATTCAATAATCAACCGCTGTGGCAACGCAGTGCGATTGTCGCCGCAGGGCCTATTGCCAATTTTCTTTTTGCGGTGGTCGCCTATTGGTTGATTTTCATGATGGGGATCCCAGCGGTTAAACCCGTCATTGGTCAAATAACCCCCAACTCCATCGCGGCAGAGGCCGGAATTGAACCGGGTATGGAACTTACCCACATTTCGGGCGTCGAAACCGCAGATTGGCAGGCTGTTAACTTCTCACTCATCAACCATATCGGTGATGAGCAGATGACCATAACAGCAAAGCCAGAAGTGGCATCCAGTTATAGCCGGGACTACAGATTGGATTTAACCGCGTGGCAGTTTAATCCAGAAACTGAGTCTCCGCTGACAACCTTAGGGATCACCCCTTACCGTCCTGCGATAACGCTCAATGTGGCTCAGGTAGTGGAGGGCAGTGCCGCTGCGAAAGCTGGCATTGAGTCTGGTGATACCTTAGTGGCGATTGATGGCAATAGATTACAAGCCTGGTCTGAATTGGTTGAGGCGGTACAAGCAAGCCCGAATCAACCGCTGCAGGTGACGGTGACGCGCGCCGGGCGTGAGCAGGTGTTGAGCCTGACACCGGATGCGCGTGAAAGTAATGGCAAGGTCACCGGCTACGCAGGTATTGCGCCGCAAATGGCACCTTGGCCGGAGGCTTACCGTTTTACGCAGCAGTATGGGCCGCTTGCGGCGATCCCTGAGGCAGTCAGTAAAACCGGACAGGTTATCAGCCTCACCGTCAATATGGTGAAAAAGCTGATTGTAGGGGATGTGGGCGTCAATAACCTGAGCGGGCCGATTTCTATCGCCAAAGGCGCAGGGATGACAGCTGAGATCGGATTGATCTCATTTTTAGGGTTTATGGCGCTGATCAGCGTTAACCTTGGCATTATCAATTTGCTACCCCTACCGGTCTTAGACGGCGGGCATTTATTGTTCTTTGGTATTGAAGCGGTCACGCGCCGTCCTGTACCAGAGCGTGTACAAGACTTTGGGTATCGCATCGGCGCTGCCGTGTTGATGATGGTAATGGCAGTGGCATTGTTTAACGACTTCGCCCGACTTTAAACGGTTAGTATTCAAGGATAAGTCAGAAGCACATGGCGATGAAAAAACTATTAATAGCGTCTCTTTTAGTCAGTAGCAGTGTGGCGCACGCGGATACATTCCAAGTCAGCGATATCCGTTTTGAGGGCCTACAGCGAGTCAGTTTAGGGGCCGCATTGCTCTCCATGCCGGTGCGTGTTGGAGACAAGGTGGATGATGGCGATGTCGCGGATGTCATCAATGCTCTGTTTGCATCGGGTAACTTTGAAGATGTGCGTGTTTATCGTGATGATGATGCACTCTTAGTGAAAGTGATCGAACGCCCAACCATTGCCAGCATTTCGTTTTCAGGCAACAAAGCCATCAAAGAAGAGCAACTGAAAGAAAACCTGACCGCATCAGGGTTGCGTGTAGGTGAGGCGTTAGACCGCACCAAGCTCAGCAAGATTGAAAAAGGCTTAGAAGATTTCTACTACAGCGTGGGAAAATATAGTGCATCGGTGAAAGCCGTGGTCACACCTTTACCACGTAACCGTGCGGATTTGAAATTTGTCTTCACCGAGGGTGTTTCTGCAAAAATCGAGCAGATTAACTTTGTGGGTAACCAAGTCTTCAGTGATGAAGAGCTGCGCGATAATTTCGACTTGCGTGTTGATGTTCCTTGGTGGAACTTCTTGGCTAACGAGAAATACCAAAAGCAAGTGCTGGCGGGTGACTTGGAAAAGCTACGCAGCTACTACCTAAATCGCGGCTATTTGAAGTTCCGCGTTGAATCGACCCAAGTGGCGATTTCTCCGGATAAAAAAGGGGTATACATCACCTTAAATGTTAACGAAGGTAAGCCCTATCAAGTGGCGGATCTAAGCTTCCGCGGCGATCCTGAGAATGAGGAAATCTACCGCTCGTTAGTGGGCTTTACCCGAGGTGATACCTATAACGGGGATAAGGTCACTGCGTTGGAGGAGTCGATTAAGCGCCACCTTGGTGAAACCGGCTTTGCCTACCCGAAAGTGAGTACCTTGCCGACGTTTGATGATAAGAATCAGCAAGTGTCGCTGACGGTCAACGTTGAGCCGGGCAAACGCATCTATGTACGAAACATTCGTTTTACCGGTAATACCACCACCAAGGATGAAGTGCTGCGCCGTGAGATGCGTCAACTTGAAGGCACTTGGCTTAATGCCAAGGCTGTGACTCGCGGTAAAGAACGTCTCAACCGAACCGGTTTTTTCCAAAGTGCTGAAGTAGACACCACGCGGGTACCAGGCACCGACGATCAGGTTGATGTAAATTACAAAGTCAAAGAAGCCAACTCGGGCAGCATCAACTTTGGTATCGGCTATGGTACCGAGTCAGGCGCAAGCTTACAGCTCGGCTTACAGCAAGATAACTTTGCTGGTACGGGTAATCGCTTTGGTATTAATGCCATGGTTAACGATTACCGTAAGAACCTGACGCTTGAGTATCGTGACCCCTACTTTACCCTCGATGGTGTTAGCCTCGGGGGCAAGGTGTTCTATAACGAGTTTGAGGCGCGAGATGCGAACATCGTCGAGTACACAAATAAAAGTTATGGGTCGAAACTGACGTGGGGCTTTTGGACCGATGAACTGAACTCAATTGATTTTGGGTTGGGCTATACCCACAACAAAATTGAAAACATCGGTAAATATTACCAAATTGACAAGTTTATGGAGCGTCACAAGGATCATCAAACTAGCAATGGTGGTTTGGAAGTTGATGACTTTGATTTATCCGTTTCATGGACCCGTAATAACCTCAACCGTGGTTATTTCCCTACGGCAGGTAACTATCAGCGAGCTTCTTACCGAATGACAGTGCCGGGCTCTGACGTCCAGTATTTTAAAATGCAATATGATATCCGTCAGTATGTGCCGTTAACTCAAGAGCATGAGTTCACGCTGTTGATGCGCGGTCGCCTTGGTTACGGCAATGGCTATGGCCAGATCAATGGCCAAGATCATATGTTGCCGTTTTATGAAAACTACTACGCGGGTGGTTTCTCGACCTTGCGTGGTTTCCGCTCGAACACTGTTGGACCCAAAGCCATTTACAAAGACAAAGAAAGTGGCGGTTCTGTTCAGCCGGACGGAGATAAAGAGTATAGCGAAGGTAGCTATGGTTCGAGTGATGCAGTGGGTGGTAACGCCATCGCACAAGGTAGCTTAGAGCTGATTGTGCCCACTCCGTTTGCCTCTGACGAAGCGCGTCAGCAAATTCGTACCAGTGTCTTTGTGGACGCTGCCTCAGTGTGGGACACCGAGTTTGACAGTAGTGAACTGGTAGCAAATGGTTATCCCGCTGGCACGAAAGATTACTCAGATCCATCCAATATCAGTGCCTCTTACGGGGTAGCCCTACAGTGGATGTCACCGATGGCACCTTTGGTGTTTTCAATTGCAAAACCTATTACAAGCCAGCCTGGCGATGATGAAGAGTTCTTTACCTTCACTATCGGGCGCACATTCTGATCATCAGAAAGGAGACTATTGTGAAATCATTTTTGAAAGCAGCGGGACTTAGTGTCGCAATTCTGACCACGTCCATGTACGCATCAGCGGCTGATGCTGCACAGAAAGTGGGCTACGTATCGACTGGGGCGGTGATGTCTCAGCTGGCTCAAAAAAACAACCTAAACGAAAAACTGCGTGCTGAATTCAAAGACCGTGTAGCGGAAATTGAGCGCATGAAAGAAAAGCTCTCAGAAGGGGTTGAAAAGCTGAAACGCAACGGCGAGCTGATGAGCGAAGATGAGCGCATCAAACTGCAGCGTGAACTCCAATCGATGGAGTCGGACTACAAATTAAAAGTAAAAGCGTTACAGGAAGATCAACGCAAGCGTGGTGGCCAAGAAGAGTCTAAACTGGTCAAAAAGCTAAAAACCGCCATCGATCAAGTGGCTGAGCAAGAGGGTTACGACATTGTATTGGATGCCAATGCCATCTTGTACGCTAACCCAGGCGACGATCTCTCTGAAAAAGTCATTAATGCAGTAAAATAACAAACAATCGAGGAGCCCATGGTTTCGATTACTCTCGCTGAATTAGCGGAAAAACTGGACGCTCAGCTCCACGGAGACGGTGCTGTAACAATAACCTCGCTAGCAGGGATGAATTCAGCGAGAGAAGGGCAAATCACCTTCTTATCGAGCCCGAAATACCGCAAACACTTGGCACAGTGCCGTGCCAGTGCGGTGATGTTAAAAGAAGCGGACGTGTCATACTGCCAAGGCAATGCCTTGGTGGTTGCTGACCCTTATGTGGCTTATGCCAAAGTGGCCCAAATTTTAGATACCACACCTGCCTGTGCCACTGACATTGCGCCGACTGCGGTAGTTGCCGAAGATGCCATTCTGGGTGAAGGCGTGGCGATTGGTCCTAACGCGGTGGTCGAGTCCGGAACCTTAATTGGTGATGGCGTGCAGATTGGTGCGGGCTGTTTTGTCGGCAAAGGCGCCAAACTGGGTGCACGAACCAAACTTTGGGCCAATGTCACCATTTACCATGATGTGGTTTTGGGTGAGGACTGCTTGGTACAGGCGGGAACCGTAATCGGCGCGGATGGCTTTGGCTACGCGAATGAAAAAGGTAAGTGGATTAAGATCCCGCAGCTAGGTCGTGTTGTGATTGGTGATCGGGTAGAAATTGGTGCGTGTACGACCATTGACCGTGGTGCATTGGACGATACCTGCATTGCTGATGGCGTGATTATCGACAACCAGTGTCAGATTGCGCATAATGTATCGATCGGCGAAAACACGGCAGTGGCTGGTGCAACTGTGATGGCAGGCAGCCTAAAAGTAGGTAAGCACTGCATCATCGGCGGCGCCAGTGTGTTTAATGGCCATATGGAAATCACAGACAACGTTACCATCACAGGTATGGCGATGGTAATGCGACCGATTACTGAGCCGGGCATGTACTCGTCCGGCATTCCGTTACAGCCCAACCGCGAGTGGCGGAAAACAGCCGCGCGTGTGCTCAAGATTGACGAGATGCACAAGCGGCTAAAAGAGCTCGAAAAACAGCTCGATAACCAAGCTTAACGCAACTGATTGCAGGCCCGCCTCAAAAACGCGGGCCGTTTTGCGTTAAAGAAGTCAGTATTGGATTTGAACGGGAATACTACCTTGACTCGCGAAAACAAAGTGTTACACATCAACGAAATTAAAGAGCTGCTACCACATCGCTATCCGTTTTTGTTGATTGATCGCGTTACCGATTATGAAGAAGGTCAATACCTTCACGCGATAAAAAATATTACCGTGAATGAGCCTCAATTTACCGGCCACTTTCCTCAGTTGCCTGTGTTTCCTGGTGTATTGATCCTTGAATCAATGGCTCAAGCCACTGGCTTGTTGGCATTTAAGACATTCGGGAAGCCAAAAGACAACGAGCTATACTATTTTGCAAGCGTTGATAACGCGAAATTCCGCCGTCCTGTCACACCGGGAGACCAACTGGTCCTCGAGGTGGAGTTTATAAAAGAGCGCCGAGGAATTGCTGCCTTTACCGGAGTAGCGAAAGTAGACGGAGACGTTGTCTGCTCGGCGGAACTGAAGTGCGCAAGAAGAGAGATCTAATTGTGATCCACGAAACTGCCTATATCCACCCGACCGCCGTTGTAGAAGACGGGGTGACATTGGGAGAAAACGTTAAGATTGGCGCATTTTCTTATATCGGAGAAGGTGTTGAGATTGGTGCGGGTACCGAAGTCATGACCCATGTCGTGATTAAAGGGCCTACGCGTATCGGCCAAGATAACCGCATCTATCAATTCGCATCGATCGGTGAAGCGTGCCAAGACCTGAAATATGCGGGTGAGCCCACGACGCTAGAAATTGGCGATCGCAACACCATTCGTGAAAGTGTCACCATGCACCGTGGTACGGTACAAGACAAAGGTGAGACCAAAGTTGGCAATGATAACCTATTCATGATCAACGCCCACGTGGCACACGATTGTGTGATCGGAAATCACTGTATTTTTGCCAACAATGCGACCCTAGCCGGTCATGTACACATCGACGATTACGTCATTGTGGGCGGCATGTCTGCGATCCACCAATTCTGTGTGGTGGGTAGCCATGCGATGTTAGGTGGCGGTTCTATTGTGGTCCAAGATGTACCACCCTATGTGATGGCTCAGGGTAATCATTGCGCGCCTTTCGGTATTAACGTGGAAGGTTTGAAGCGTCGCGGATTCGAGAAAGCCTCGATTCGTGCGATTCGTGCGGTTTACAAGAACATGTATCGTTCCGGTAAAACCCTTGAAGAGGTCAAACAGGCGTTGGCTAGTCAGGTCGAGGACGATCCTGCCTTGGCCCTTTTTGTTGACTTCTTTGAACGTTCAACACGAGGCATCATTCGTTAATGTTGCCCAGCGAACGTCCATTACGAGTGGGAATTGTCGCCGGAGAAATCTCCGGCGATGTTTTAGGTGAAGGCCTTATCAAGGCAATTAAGGCCCAATACGGCAATGTTGAATTTGTCGGTATTGGTGGGCCGCGCATGATTGCGCAAGGCTGCCAGAGCCTATTTGATATGGAAGAGCTTGCTGTAATGGGGCTGGTTGAAGTGCTCGGCCGTTTGCCCCGTTTGCTGAAGGTGAAAGCGAGCCTCGTCAAATACTTCACTACCCATCCCCCCGATGTGTTTATCGGTATTGATGCGCCTGATTTCAACTTACGTCTCGAAGCATCGTTAAAACAGGCCGGCATTAAAACGGTTCACTATGTCAGTCCCTCGGTCTGGGCATGGCGTCAAAAGCGTATTTTTAAAATTGCGGCCGCGACCGATCTTGTCTTGGCGTTTTTACCCTTCGAAAAAGCGTTTTACGATAAGTTCAACGTGCCCTGCGCGTTTGTCGGCCACACTATGGCCGATAGCATTCCCATGCAAGTCGATCAGCGCGAAGCACAACAAGCGTTGGGGCTGGATACCAACAAACGTTGGTTAGCCGTCTTGCCGGGAAGTCGTGGGAGTGAGATGGCAATGTTGGCGCCGCCATTTTTGCAAACCTGCCAGCGTCTTTCACAGCAGTATCCTGATCTCGGCTTTGTGGTCGCCTTGGTGAATGACGCACGCCGTGCACAATTCGAGCAGGCGTGGCAAACCCATGCGCCGGAATTGTCATTTACCTTGGTGAATGATACGGCAAGACAAGTGATCAGTGCTTCTGATGCGGTGTTGCTGGCCTCTGGTACCGTTGCCCTTGAGTGTATGTTACTGAAGCGTCCCATGGTTGTAGGCTATAAAGTGAAGCCTTTGACTGCGTGGCTAGCACGGCGTTTGCTCAAAACGCGCTATGTGTCTTTGCCCAATATCCTCGCCGATGCCCCTTTGGTGCCCGAGTTATTGCAAGAAGAGTGCGAGCCTGAGGCGCTGGCAGCAGCTGTTTCACGGATGTTGGATGGCGATAACCAAGCCTTGCTTGAGACTTTTACACAGCTGCATCAAACCATTCGTAAAGATGCGGATGCCTCTGCAGCCTCCGCAGTATTAGAGTTAGTAAAAAATCATGACAGATGAGGCATTTGTATACCCTGACGCACGCTTGATTGCTGGCGTGGATGAAGTCGGGCGAGGTCCTTTGGTGGGCGCGGTTGTCACGGCGGCTGTTATCCTCGATCCGAATCAACCGATTGAAGGGCTCACCGATTCAAAAAAGCTGAGTGAGAAAAAACGTCTCGCGTTGTACGATGAAATCAAAGCCAAAGCCTTGGCGTGGTCGGTAGGGCGCGCAGAGCCCGAAGAAATTGATCGCTTAAATATTCTTCAGGCCACCATGGTCGCGATGCAACGCGCTATTGCAGGCCTAGCCGTTACTCCCGATTACGCATTGATTGATGGTAATCGTGTTCCCTCGCTCCCGATGCCGGCGCAAGCGGTGGTGAAAGGCGACTTGCGCGTCGCCGAGATCAGTGCGGCGTCGATCTTGGCGAAAGTAGACCGTGATAGAGAAATGGCTGAGTTGGACATCGCCTATCCGGCCTATGGATTTGCCCAGCATAAAGGCTATCCTACCAAGGCGCATATGGCCGCATTGAGTGAGCATGGCGCTTTACCAATGCACAGAAAAAGCTTTAAACCGGTTAAACGCGCCCTTGGTTTAGCGTAAGTGACGGCGCTTTATCATTTCCAATCCCTAGATAGTAACGAGTTTTATGTCTGAGCCACGTTTCGTCCATTTACGTATTCACAGTGATTTCTCCATGGTCGATGGGTTGTCCAAAGTCCCGCCACTGGTTAAGAAAGTGGCCGAAATGGGCATGCCTGCGATGGCCTTGACAGACTTTAGCAACCTTTGTGGGTTGGTAAAGTTCTATAACACCGCGAATAATGTGGGTGTGAAACCTATCATTGGTGCCGATTTTAAGGTGCAGTCGGAGGCGTTTGGCGATGAATTATGCCAGCTGACCCTTCTTGCCGCGGATAAAGCGGGGTATAAAAACCTCACTTTACTGATTTCCAAAGCTTACTTGCGCGGCCATGTTCAACATACGCCAGTGATCGACCAAGAGTGGCTGGTAGAACACGCTGACGGGTTGATTGTATTATCTGGCGGTTGCCGAGGAGACTTGGGCAAAGCTTTACTGAAAGGCAATAAAGCGCTTGCTGAAGAGTGCGCCCGTTTTTATCAAGCCCATTTTCCCAATGCTTATTACATGGAGCTCGTTCGCACCGGACGTCAGGATGAAGAAGTGTACCTACACTTTGCGGTCGACTTTGCCACCGAGCACGACCTGCCAGTGGTGGCGACGAACGAAGTGTGCTTTATCTCGCCCGACGAGTTTGACGCCCACGAGATCCGCGTGGCCATCCACGATGGTTATACGTTAGACGACCCACGTCGCCCGAAAAACTACAGTGCCGAGCAATATCTGCGCACCGAGCAAGAGATGTGCGATCTCTTTGCGGATATCCCAGAAGCATTGGCAAATAGCGTGGAAATTGCCAAGCGCTGTAATGTGCCGGTCAGACTTAATGAATACTTCCTGCCGAACTTCCCAACCGAAGGGATGGAGATTGATCAGTACTTGGTCAAACGCTCCAAAGAAGGCCTAGAAGAGCGACTGGCGTTTCTCTTCCCTGATGAGAAAGAGCGCGCCCTCAAGCGACCTGAATACGACGAGCGCCTTGACCGTGAACTCGGCGTGATTAACCAAATGGGCTTCCCTGGTTACTTTTTGATCGTAATGGAGTTTATCCAATGGTCAAAAGATAACGATATTCCGGTGGGACCCGGACGGGGTTCAGGAGCCGGCTCCTTGGTTGCGTACGCCCTTAAAATCACTGATTTGGATCCGCTAGAGTTCGATCTGCTTTTTGAGCGTTTCTTGAACCCAGAGCGGGTTTCCATGCCCGATTTCGATGTCGACTTTTGCATGGATAAGCGTGATTTGGTGATCGACCACGTGGCCGAAATGTACGGCCGGGATGCGGTATCCCAGATCATTACTTTCGGTACCATGGCGGCCAAAGCGGTGATCCGAGACGTGGGTCGTGTATTGGGCCACCCCTATGGGTTTGTTGACCGTATTTCTAAATTGGTGCCGCCCGACCCGGGAATGACGCTGGCAAAGGCGTTTGAAGCTGAACCGCAGTTGGTTGAGGTTTACAACGCAGACGAAGAAGTTAAAGCGTTGATCGACATGGCCCGCATGCTCGAAGGGGTGACACGTAACGCAGGTAAGCACGCGGGCGGGGTGGTGATTTCACCGACGACGATTACGGACTTTGCACCGCTATATTGTGACAGTGAAGGGCACCACCCTGTCACCCAGTTTGATAAAAACGATGTTGAGACGGCCGGTCTTGTGAAGTTTGACTTCTTGGGGCTGCGGACGCTGACCATTATCGACTGGGCGCTGGGAATGATTAACCCTCGCTTACAAGCGCAAGGCAAAGATCCTATCGATATCGCGGCGATTCCGATGGCCGACCAAGCATCATTCGAGATGCTACGTAAGGCAGAAACGACTGCTGTGTTCCAGCTGGAATCGCGGGGCATGAAAGAGCTGATCAAGCGTCTTCAACCAGACTGTTTTGAAGACATGATCGCACTGGTGGCTCTGTTCCGCCCAGGCCCATTGCAATCAGGGATGGTGGATAACTTTATCGACCGTAAACACGGACGAGAACAAGTCTCTTATCCCGATGAAAAGTGGCAACATGAGTCACTGAAAGAGACCCTTGAGCCGACCTACGGCATCATCTTGTATCAAGAGCAGGTGATGCAAATTGCCCAGATCTTAGCCGGGTATACGCTCGGCGGCGCCGATTTGCTGCGTCGTGCGATGGGTAAGAAAAAACCCGAAGAAATGGCCAAGCAGCGCGACATCTTTGAAAAAGGCGCGATCGCAAACGGCATTGATGGCGAACTTGCCATGCGTATCTTCGACTTGGTGGAAAAGTTTGCCGGTTATGGTTTCAACAAATCACACTCCGCCGCTTATGCCTTGGTCTCTTATCAAACACTGTGGTTAAAGGCGCATTATCCGGCTGAATTCATGGCCGCCGTTATGACCGCGGATATGGATAACACCGATAAAGTTGTCGGACTGGTGGAAGAGTGCCGTCGCATGAAACTAACGGTGCTCCCCCCTGATGTGAACGCGGGTTTGCACCGCTTTACCGTCAATGACAAAGGGGAGATTGTCTACGGTATTGGCGCGATTAAAGGGGTGGGTGAAGGACCGATCGACAATATTGTCGCGGCGCGAGAGCAAGATGGCTACTTCCGTGACTTATTTGATTTCTGTGCGCGCATTGATACTAAAAAAGTCAACAAGCGTGTGATTGAACGCTTGATTCGCGCAGGCGCCATGGATAGGCTTGGCCCTCATCGTGCGGCAATGATGGCATCACTCGATGACGCTATTCGCGCGGCCAGTCAGCATCATCAAGCCGAGTCTTACGGACAAACGGATATGTTTGGTGTCCTCACGGATGCCCCGGAAGAGGTCGAGCACGCTTATGCGAATGTGGCACCTTGGCCAGATAAAGTGTGGCTGGAAGGGGAGCGAGAAACCCTAGGGCTGTATTTGACCGGCCATCCCATCAATAGCTATCGTAAAGAGCTTAAACACTATGTGACATGGCGATTGGAAGACGCGCATGCCACTAAGCGTGATGTGGTGTCTACGGTCGCCGGTCTTGTGATTGCTGCGCGTGTCATGACCACCAAGCGCGGTTCACGTCTTGGGATCTTAACCCTCGATGATCGCTCGGGCCGTATGGAAGTGATGCTTTTTTCTGACGTACTCGACAAATATCTCGATCTGGTTGAGAAAGACAGAATTCTGGTGGTCTCAGGACAGGTCAGCTTTGATGACTTCAATGGTGGGCTTAAAATGACGGCCCGTGAAGTCATGGACATCAGCCAAGCGCGAGAAAAATATGCGCGCTGTTTGGGCATCTCTATCATGGAAGAGCAAATTGATGCCCCGTTTTTTGAACGGTTTCATGATACGTTGGCACCTTACCGCTCAGGGACTGTGCCAGTGAATCTTTATTACCAGCGCCGTGATGCACGGGCGCGGTTACGTTTAGGGGCGGAGTGGCGAATTACCCCCGCTGATGAACTGATCGATAATTTAAAAGGCTTGCTTGGCGACGAGCAGGTCGAATTAGAGTTTAACTAAGCTTAGCTGGTGACGCCTCGCGTACACCGGCGGTGACCAATAGGATTCTCTTGGTATGAGTCTTAACTTTTTAGAATTCGAACAACCGATCGCAGAGCTAGAAGCTAAAATCGAAGCCCTTCGCGCTGTCTCCAAGCGTGGCGGAGAAGATGCGGTTAATCTCGATAAGGAAATTGAACAACTGGAAACCAAGAGTCTTGAGCTTACGCGCAAGATCTTTGGTGATTTAGGGGCGTGGCAAGTGGCACAACTGGCGCGCCACCCTCAACGTCCTTACACCTATGATTATGTCGATCTTATCTTTCACGAGTTTGATGAGCTGGCGGGCGATCGCGCCTATGCGGATGACAAAGCCCTAGTAGGCGGTATTGCGCGCTTAGAAGGGCGTCCGGTGATGGTAATTGGTCACCAAAAAGGCCGTGATACCAACGAGAAGGTAAAGCGTAATTTTGGTATGCCAAAGCCTGAAGGATATCGCAAAGCATTACGCTTGATGAAAATGGCAGAGCGATTCAACATGCCGGTGATCACTTTTATTGATACTGCTGGTGCTTACCCTGGCGTGGGGGCAGAAGAGCGTGGTCAGTCAGAAGCCATTGCACGTAACTTGAAGGAAATGGCGGGCCTGACAGTGCCGGTGATCTGTAATGTGGTTGGTGAAGGCGGCTCAGGCGGTGCCTTGGCGATCGGTGTTGGTGACTACGTCAATATGCTTCAGTATTCGACATACTCAGTGATTTCGCCCGAAGGCTGCGCCTCTATTTTGTGGCGCGATTCGGCCAAAGCACCGCAAGCGGCAGACGCAATGGGGATGACTGCACCACGCTTGAAAGAGCTGGGCTTGATTGATGCCGTGATTGAAGAGCCTCTAGGTGGTGCGCATCGCGATATGAAAGCGACGGCACAAAGCATTAAACAAACCTTGATTAGCCAGCTCGCGGATTTGGAAGCATTGGATACTGAAAGCCTACGCGACCGCCGATATCAGCGTTTGCTCAGTTATGGTTACTGCTAATTGCCACTCGGCAATCGAGCACAATGAAAGGGCCTAATGGCCCTTTTCTTTTTGCTACGCGCCAGCAACAATAGGCGCAGACTCACAATGACAGATGCTTATGCTCATCCAATACCTGACAGACACGCTGGCGCCGTTAACGGCTCAGCCACGACAAATTCTTTTAGCCCTGAGTGGGGGATTAGACTCTCGGGTACTGCTGGATCTATTGGCCAGTTATCGCGACCAGCATCCGCAGCACGACTATTCTGTGTGTCATGTTCATCATGGTTTGCAGGCCGATGCCGATAAGTGGGCGGCACAATGTCAGGTTTGGGCGGAGCAAGCGGGTTTTTCCTTCATCCTAAAACATGTCACTCTCGACCCTGAGTTAAGCACAGAGCATGCAGCTAGAGAGGCACGCTATCAAGCCTTTCAAGGGTTACTCCAACCCCATGGACTCGTTCTTACCGCGCAACACAGCGATGATCAAATCGAGACCTTCTTTTTGGCATTGAAGCGAGGAAGTGGTCTGGAAGGATTGGCGGGAATGCCCACTGTGAGAAAACTCGGCAAAGGGCTCTTAGTCCGTCCTTTGTTGGCAGCGTCGCGGGCGCAATTGCATCACTACGCGCGTCAAAAAGGGTTGGCATGGGTGGAAGACCCGAGCAACCAAGATACACACTTTGATCGTAATTTTATCCGTCAACAATGGCTCCCAGAAGCTGACGCGCGTTGGCCGGGGTTTCGCACTGCCGTGCAACGCACGCAGCAATTATGCCAAGAGCAAGCGGCACTCTTAGCAACATTTGTCGCCCCTTTGGTCGAAAACGCCATCGATACGGACAACAGTTTGTCTTTGGCGCATCTCCCTCTTACGGATCTTGCTCTGTGCCGAGCGATGTTACGACACTGGTTGAAGTACCATGATCTGATTTTAACTCAGGCCCAGCTTAATACCCTGATCCAGGATGTGGTGCAGGCAAGAGCGGATGCTAACCCGCAACTGTCGGTTGATGGAAAGAGCATTCGTCGTTATCAGCAGCGTTTGTATCTTATTGCTGACTCTGCGGATGTCACTGCATGGCAAGGTAAACTGACGCCACAATCACCACTACATTTGCCGGATGGACTCGGGCGTTTGGTGCTTCTTCCTTATACAGAGCGCGCGCAAGGATTGGCATTAGGCTCTCTGCCACAATCTTGGCTATCAGTGCAGTTTAATCCCAGCGGGTTAAGCGCCCATCCTGCCGGGCGGCAAGGCCGTCGTAAACTCAAGAAGCTTTATCAAGAATACGGTATTCCAAGTTGGCAGCGGCGTCGCTTGCCAATCCTTTGCGACGAGCGCGGTGTAATCGCAGTGGCGGATTGCTTTGTCAGTCAAGCAGCGGCCGGAAAGGTATGGCGTTTAGTCTGGGAGCGAGAAAACACTGCTTAACATATCCCTTACCCGCCAATTATCTGTCTGCTCATAAAACCACCAGTCAGATAAACGACACTTGCTAAAATTGTCCGAATTACTTAATGTACTAGTCTAATGATACATTGAGGTAAAGAAGTAATGGCATCGAGTCGTGAATTATTTGGCACCCGAATAGGCTTTGTCCTTGCTGCAGCCGGCGCGGCTGTGGGACTAGGCAATATTTGGGGGTTCCCAACGCAGGCGGCGAGCAATGGGGGCGGCGCATTTTTATTAGTCTACTTACTGATGATCTTACTCGTTGCTTTTCCTATGTTGGTCGTGGAAATGGCGATTGGTCGTCATGGCCGCGCTAACCCGTTGGACAGTATGCGTGCGCTGAGTGATAACCCTCTTCTGAAGCGTTTTGGCAGTGGCGTGGGGCTAATTGGCTTGGCCGTACCTTGTATGGTTTTGGCGTTTTACAGCATTGTAGGCGGATGGTTAGTCTCTTTTTTATTGGCTGCAGTGGCAGACATTTTCCAGTTTTCAGACGCATCCGCTTGGTTAAAAGGCTTCTCAGCATCACGTAATCTCTTTGGGGCGGTGGTGTTTTATGTGCTCACCATTGTGATCGTACAGGCGGGGGTTAAGCAGGGGATTGAGCGTTGGTCAACCCGTCTCATGCCCGCGCTGTTTGTCCTCTTTGCTGCGATGTTTGTCTATATCATGACGCTACCCGGCGCGACAGAAGGCTTAAAGCACTACCTGATCCCCGACTTTAGCAAAGTGATGGACAAAGATTTGCTATTAGCAGCCATGGGACAGGGCTTTTTCTCTCTGACCATAGGCGGGTGCTCCATGTTGATTTATGGCTCGTACCTTAGCCACAAAGAAAACCTGCCGAAAATGGCACTGAGTGTCACTTTGGTCGATACCGCAGTGGCGGTAATTGCCGGACTAGTGGTGTTGCCAGCGATGTTTGTTGCCATGCATCAAGGCGTTGAGATTTACGCGCAAGACGGCAGTTTGCTCAGTGCCGATACCTTGGTGTTTACTGTGTTGCCTTTATTATTTGAAAGTTTAGGCGCGGCAGGCCCGTATGTGTCTCTCGTCTTCTTTTTGCTGATGACCATCGCGGCACTGACATCCTCGATTTCTATGCTGGAGTGTCCTGTAGCGCTGGCCAGTGAGCGCTTGGGCTCAAGCCGAAAAATCACCAGCTGGGTGTTAGGGGGTGTGATTGCGCTCTGCAGTGCGGTGATTGTGTTTAACTTCGGTGCGCTATTTGGCTTAGTTGCGAAGGTGGCGACCCAATATTTCCAACCTTTTGCGGCGCTCCTTTTCTGCCTATTTGGTGGTTGGATTTGGTCGCGTGATCGCAAGCTAGCTGCATTGCGCGAAGGTTATGATGATATTGAGCAGAGTCTGTTCTGGAAAATCTGGCCTGTGTATGTGAAGTTTGTTTGTCCTGTGTTGGTTGCCACAGTGTTGTGGGTCTCACTTGGCTAAAGGCGAATGATGGCACGAAAAAAAGCGGACATTAGTCCGCTTTTTTATTGCTGTTTAACAGACAAGGCGAGATGAGTTAACGGAACTGTTTGGCGTCTTCTAAATACGTAAAGCCAGCATCCGCTAAGCGCGCACACAAGGTCTCGCGGTCGATATCATAGTAACGCACTAAGTCCTCTAAACTGGCAAACTCATCACGTAGCTTCATGTTAATAATGCTCATGAGCATGACAGGATCCATCGAGGCATAGTTTTTCAAATCCATCTTAATCCTCGTGATCGCTAATCAATAAATTGGCAGCAGCAAATGCGGCTTGTTCACGACGAGCTGGCGAAACACTCTCGTCACTCGCGATATCATTTAATGCTTTCAGCGCGCAGCTGATAGCTGCAGGAATGTAGCCTTGTTCGCCACTGCCAATCTCGGCATAGCGCTGGCGGATGAGTTCACAGCAATCTGCAACTTTCATAATGGATCTCCTCAATAGTACTGCACGCACTATAGCGAAAGGAGAGCCGTCGAGGAAAGGGTTAGCGAGCGCGTTTTTGGCGATACATGCTCTGATCGGCACGCTCATAAAGTGAAACACTGTTATCGCCTTTACGATATTGGGCATAACCAACCGACGCGCTGATATCGTGCGCGCTGAGTAATCGGTCATTGGTGACCAGATGTTTGACTCTATGGGTGACATTGGCGACTGAATCATCACCGGCGGGCTGTAGCAACACCGCGAATTCGTCACCGCCTAAGCGATAACAGCGGTCGCTACCACGCACGGCCTCTTTGACCAGCAGCGAAAAACGACGAAGCACTTTATCACCGTCTAGGTGGCCATAGTTATCATTGACTTGTTTAAAGTTATCCATATCGAACATCATCATGACCAAGCCAATATTTTGCCGCTCACAAACTGCAACCGCGTGCTGCAAATCCTGCTCAAAGCTGGTTCGGTTGTGCAGTCCGGTTAATCCATCCAGCAGTGCCATGTTCTTTACACGGGTATATTCAACCGCATTGGTCAGCGGACCGGCAAGCAACTTATGGTAGGTGTGTAATAGGCTAATTTCATCCGGATCAAGTTTATACGGAGTGGAGTACTGCAGCACCCCTAATGGTTGCTTATTAAATTTAATCGCGAAGGTTTGGCGGAAAGTATGTTGCTCACCCCGACGGATAATGTTTGAGATTTCGTCGTGCTCCCAAATG
Organism: Salinivibrio sp. PR932; assembly: GCF_001996125.1. NCBI lineage: Bacteria > Pseudomonadati > Pseudomonadota > Gammaproteobacteria > Vibrionales > Vibrionaceae > Salinivibrio > Salinivibrio sp. PR932. The sequence goes on from NZ_MUFM01000002.1 coordinate 160,410, forward strand.
ATACGACCAATATCAATCTGCTTTTCTACCTCTCGTGCATACACCTCAAACAATACCTTGATATCGAGGTGTCCTTGCAGTTTTTGTAGCAACAACAAACGCTGATCAGCACCCAGCGGAACTTTACGCGGGGCGATGCCAGAGTGTGTGAATTGCTTTAAATGCGAGGCAGTCATTAATAATCAACAGCTATCTGATTTGTGGGTCATGCTGAATAAGCAGAATCCATGCCAGCCTATTATCAAGGCGAAGAGACGTCGTTTGGCTGCGATCTATCTCGTTCTTTTTGGATGACTATTCTATCAACAAGGAGAGGATTTGGGATCTGTGATTCTGTGCGTCTTGGTAGCCGATGTCAATTAACTGGCGAAGATATGCCGGCTCGAACAATAAATAACTGGCAAAGGTGGCATCTTGTGAGGCATTGATGCCTAAAAACCTTAATAGGGCGCGTGCGGCAAAGGGCATATGACGATAAAACCGCTTGGCCACGGGCTCGAAAGGGACCGATGGACGCAGGTGTAAGACATTCACTTTTCTTAATCCTAGCTGGTGGCGCTGCGCGTCGTTCAGGGCAAGGTGAATTTGGTTCATGCGCTGCAAGTTTTCTAAATCGGCAGACAAGGTATCAGCAAATATTGCGTTCATCAGGTGACCGCCCAGCATCGCGAGTCCTGGCGCTGACGGGTCGATATTGCCAGCAGTGCGAATACCTGTGGTTAAATCCAAAATGAGGATCCGTTCCGCACCCATTTTAATCGCCGGTCGCAAAGGGGCGATTTGGTGAATCGCACCATCCCCATAAAACTCATGGCCAATGCGTGAGGCAGGGAATACAAAGGGAATGGCTGAAGAGGCCAGTAAATGCTCTGTCGAGAGTTGACTGCGTCGGCCGACAGCCCTTGCCCGCTCCCACGGCAAAATACTGGTATCGCCTTGAAAAAAACTGACTGATTGGCCGGTTTGATAGTTGGAAGCGGTCACCGATAGGCCATGAAGGTGCCCGGACAGTAACTGATAGTTTAACTTATTAAAATTAATGGTTTGATTAAGCAATTCACGCAATGGGCGATTATTTAACAGGCCAAAAGGTGAAGTGGGTTGATAGCGTGATTGAAAGCGTTGTCCTGTTTGGCTAGCGAGGTGACTTAACAAGCCAATAGGCTGACTGGCAAAAATACGCGACGTATCGAGCCGATGCCATAGCCATGACAACTTTTTGACACCCAGTCGAAAAGATGACGCATAGCTAGCCAGAGACACCGCATTGATTGCGCCGGCAGATGTGCCGGAATATATCGTAAATGGACTGGTATGAACGCGAGGATACCATTCAGCAATGGCAGCCAATACACCGACTTGATAGGCCGCACGCGCACCACCACCAGTCAGAACGAGAGCGATTTTAGGCTTGTGTGTAGGCATATAACCGACGACGTTAAAAGGCTAACAGCTTGATTATAGTTACTTCACGCGCCCTGTTGCACGTTGGTCATCACAACATCCGTTTCTTTTTCACCACAGATAATGAGGTTGAAAATCATTATCAATTCGATCTATGGTGAGGAGGTCAATTAATCGATGGAGTGACAAGATGACTTATTCGTTTCCAGATTTACCTTATGCCTATGATGCTCTCGAACCGCATATTGATGAGGCGACCATGCGCATTCATCACCAGCGTCACCACAAAACCTATTTCGATAAATTCGTGGCCGCGATAAAAGAGACAGACCGCGATGGTGAGCCGGTTGAGGATTTGTTTCGAGATATCTCGTCGCTGCCAGCAGCAATTCGTAATCATGGGGGCGGATATTATAACCACCTGATTTACTGGCAATCGATGACGCCGAATCCTAAGCCTGCGCCAGAAGGCGCACTCTACGATGCGATTATCGAGACCTTCGGCTCACTTGATGCATTTAAAGAGGTTTTTAGTCAGGCGGCAATTGGTCAGTTTGGTTCAGGTTTTGCGTGGCTGGTGGTGAAAGAGGATGGCCAGCTTGCGATCACCTCAACGGCTAATCAAGACAATCCATTGATGGATATTGCAGAGGTCAAAGGTGAACCGATTTTAGGGTGTGATGTCTGGGAGCATGCTTATTATCTTAACTACCAGAACAAACGCCCTGACTACGTGAACGCGTGGTGGAAGGTGGTGAATTGGTCATTTGCCGAAAAAGCCTATCAGCAAGCGATCGGTTAAAAAAATGCCCCGCAACGCGGGGCATTCACTCATTACACGATAAGGCTTAAGCCAGTTTTGCTTGGATAAACGACAAGGCGTCGTCGATAGCGAACGGCACTTTCTCACCGTCGCGGCGATGCTTATATTCAAACACGCCATTATCCATGCTGCGCTCACCGATTACGATGGTATGCGGTACACCGACTAGCTCAATGTCTGAGAACATTACCCCGGGACGTTCTTTACGATCATCAAAGAGTACCTCGATACCGGCAGCTGTCAGATCAGCGTAAAGCTTTTCAGCCGCTTCGCGGACACGCTCAGACTTGTGCATATTCATCGGCACAATCGCAACGGTAAACGGTGCAATCGCGTCTGGCCAAATGATGCCATTTTCATCATGGTTTTGTTCAATCGCAGCGGCAACTACACGTGTCACACCAATACCATAACAGCCCATTTCTAGGGTTGTATTTTTGCCATCTTGGCCGAGGACGCCTGCGCCCATTTTTTCCGAGTAGTTGTTACCCAACTGGAAAATATGGCCAACTTCAATACCGCGCTTAAACATCAAGGTGCCTTTGCCACATGGGCTAGGATCGCCTTCAACCACATTACGCAAATCGGCAACTTGGCCAAGTTCAACGTCACGGCCCCAGTTGATGCCAAAGTAGTGTTTGTCGTCAATGTTGGCACCGGCGCCGAAATCATTCATTACCGCGACGCTGCGATCGACAATAAATGGCGCAGGAAGATTGACCGGACCTAATGAACCGGGACCGGCACCGACCAAGGCGCGAATTTCTTCTTCTGTCGCAAAGGTTAATGGCGCCGCAACTTCAGGAAGGTTTTCTGCCTTCACTTCGTTGAGTTCATGGTCGCCGCGGATAATCAGCGCGATCAGGTCGGCGTCTACTTCATCAGAGGCCTTAACAAACAGGGTCTTGACGGTTTTTTCGATCGGCAACTTAAATTGCTCAACCAACTCGGCAATGGTTTTTGCATTTGGCGTGTCGACCAATTCCATCGCTTGGGTTGGCGCCTCAGCCTGATCTTTAGGCGCGAGTGCTTCTGCCTTTTCGATGTTGGCGGCGTAATCGGACTCGGTGGAGAAAGCAATCAGGTCTTCTCCGCTACCAGCAAGTACGTGGAACTCATGTGACGCTGAGCCACCAATCGCCCCGGTGTCTGCCAGTACCGCGCGGTAATCAAGACCCATGCGATCGAAAATGGCGCAGTAAGCAGCACGCATTTTCTCGTAGCTTTGCTCCATACCCGCTTTGTCGATATCAAAGCTATATGCATCTTTCATGATAAATTCACGTGAACGCATCACGCCAAAGCGTGGCCGCACCTCATCACGGAATTTGGTTTGAATCTGATACAGATTGATCGGCAGTTGTTTATACGAGTTAATCTCGTTGCGCACCAAGTTAGTAATCACTTCTTCATGCGTAGGTCCAAGTACAAAGGGACGTTCGTGACGATCAGCGATGCGAAGCAGTTCCGGACCAAACTTTTCCCAGCGTCCTGTTTCTTGCCATAGATCTGCAGGCTGTACCACTGGCATAAGCGTCTCGACAGCGCCTGACTTGTTCATTTCTTCCCGTACGATGCGCTCAACTTTTTGTAGCACTCGTACACCGGTCGGCAGCCAAGTGTATAGACCTGAAGCAAGTTTACGAATCATACCTGCGCGCAGCATCAGCTGGTGGCTGACAATTTCTGCGTCGCTAGGGGTTTCTTTCAAAGTAGAAAGCAGATATTGACTGGTACGCATTTAAAGTTATCCGTTGATATTAGCGATCAATAATAAGTAGGGCATATTAACAGCGCGGGGGAGTTTCGACAAAAGCTTCTATGGCCTCAACGTGAATCTGGTCGTCAGACACCATGAAACGCACATTGAAATCGAACAGGTGGACGGCATAGTGCTTAGTATCTGGCTTGCCCTTTTTATAGGCAGGGCGAGGGTCTTGTGCGAGCACCTCTTCAATCACTTGGCGTTGGTATATACCCTCAGGATGTTGAGAGAGTGTCGCGAGGGCAGGGTTGGAGAAATGCACCGGCATCAAGTCAGGCTTTTGCTGAGCAAACCCGCCCTGAGCACTATCAAGACAGTCAGAGTAGGGGATATAAGGTTTGATATCGATAATTGGCGTTCGATTGACAAGATCGCACCCCCGTACGACTAACCGAACTTGACCCGGCGTAGACTCAACGCGAACCAGCTCTACCGCTGACATGCCGATACCATTAGGACGAAAGGTCGCACGACTGGCAAAGACGCCGACTCGCTCGTTTCCACCCAAACGCGGGGGGCGAACTGTCGGGGACCAACCTTTATCTAAATTACGATCGAACAAGAATAGTAACCAAAGGTGGGAAAACTGCTCAATGCCTCTCACTGCATCAAGCTGATTCGCGTCATCACGCAACTCAATATATGCCAAGGCACTGGGTGCTAGGCCCGGTTGTCGCGGCACAGCAAACTTTTCTTTAAACGGAGAAATCAAGGTGCCAACAGGAGAGATAGAGAAAGTATCTTGCATAGGGTGAAGTTCGGTTAATAGACGCACGCTAATCTTAACACGCGAGTTTCATTGAGTATGCAAAGATGCAAGCAACCACGCAGCATGTCATAATTATCGCCTAACACTGAATGAGGAATTGTGAGTGAGTTTTCCCGCTGTTTTTATTGATCGCGATGGTGTGGTCAATGTCGACCACGGCTATGTGGCGGATATCGATAATTTTGAGTATATCGAAGGAGTGTTCGACGCATGCCGCGCCCTAAAAGAAAGAGGGTATCTATTAGTGCTGGTGACCAACCAAGCCGGTATCGCCCGTGGTTATTACTCTGAGCAAGACTTTTTGCAGCTGACGGAATGGATGGATTGGAACTTTGCCGACAAGGGCGTGGACTTTGACGGTATTTATTACTGCCCACATCATGCCAGTGAAGGGGTCGGTGAGTATCGGATTGATTGCGATTGTCGCAAACCCAAGCCGGGTATGTTGATTGAGGCTCAGCAAGAGCTCGATATTGATATGTCACGCTCGGTGATGGTCGGTGATAAAGCCGATGACATGAGGGCTGCACAAGCTGCCGGTGTGACTACCCGTATTCTCGTGAGATCAGGAAAGCCTGTGACCGAGGAAGGGGAATCGTTAGCAACCTGCGTGGTGGATTCCATCGCAGATGTCCCAAGTGCATTGAGCTAATTCACACGAGCCTATCAGAATCACACTTTTGTACCTTTTTGGTGATAATTTGTTCTAACGGTTAATTTTGTTGAAAAAAAGACTTGCGACTTAAATTTATCACCCTATAATTCGCTCCTCGTTGGCACGGCAAACCGCGCTAACAAACGGCAGCAAAGCCAAGTAAACAAAAAGCTTGACTCACTGCCTCGGTGGCGTAAAATGCCACTCCCGCTCAAGATTGAGCGACGCTCTTTAACAATTTGACCTATGCAATCTGTGTGGGCACTCGTTGAGAATAGACAAAAAGATTTATTCGATGAACTGAGTGACCAAACGACAACTTTTATAGTTGTTCGGCACAGTCAATTCGTTTTTCTCTTCGGAGAKAAACAGTAATCAGTATTCATTGAGCTGAAACTTCGGTTTCGAAAAAACTTTAATTGAAGAGTTTGATCATGGCTCAGATTGAACGCTGGCGGCAGGCCTAACACATGCAAGTCGAGCGGAAACGGCAGTATTGAAGC
>NZ_MUFM01000020.1:0-55884 GCF_001996125.1 Salinivibrio sp. PR932
GAATAACAGTAACAAATTCTTATATGATGCCGATTATGATTTTTTAAAAGGTGAACTCGAAAGAAAAGAAGTTTCTATCACTAAGAGTATCGATGCTGAAATAATGGATTTAGCGGATGAAATTGCCTATGCAGCGCATGACCTAGAGGACGCCTTAAGCTTTGGTATGATTAGTTTAGGTGAAATAGTTCATGAGTTTAGCATTAGCGACAAGTTTAAATGTGCGTATACTGCTATGGATAATATTGCGCAAAATGCGCAAAGTGAAGCGATGAAAGCTAATAGCAGTGGCACATCAGAAGAGTATGCAATTGTTCTCAAAAAGGAGCTGACATCTAAAATAGTTAATACCTTATGCTCTGACATTGGTTTAGTTGACGGTCGTTTAGGTTACAATAATCATGCAAAGCTAGCCGAGGGGCTTAAAAAATTACTGTTTAAAGCAATTCTTCGTAAGAAAGACATTCAACTTTACGAGCGAAGAGGCGAGCAGATTATTCGTGGCTTGTTTGAGGTTTATTCTGATGAAACTTACAACAAAGAGAACATCTTACTACCACCAGAACTGCGTGCGATCAATGACTGTAAAACGCGATTAGTCACGGACTATATATCAGGCATGATGGATTCATATGCCGCTCAGGAATATGAGAAATACTTTGGTAAGGGTAGTGCAGATAAATTTTACTTTAAATAAAATGGGCCATAATAAGCAAGAAGTAAAATGAGACTTCGTTAATTTATTATGCTAACAATGCACTTCTTAGGCATATACTGATGTGTTCATCTGTTGGCAAACCCTTCTTACCTTGACTTACCATTCTCTTTCACTGTGTGAAGAGAAAACGGTGCCTGACTGGATCAGCGCCATGAGAGAGTTGAGTAAACATGGAATCTTTGGTACCGAAGGCTGTACCTAAATATGGCAGATTTTCAAGAGAAGAAATCCATCTCATTCGTTAGTTTTCAAAAGGAGTTAGCGTGAGAGTCAGTAAAACATTATCCGCTCTGCTTAGTTTTTTGAAGAGAATGGAAGCGGACAGCCAGAAATTTGGCAAAGATGATATCTTAGAGGCTACCGGTTGGAAACCTGCCACCTTTGACACCTATTGGAATAAAGGTCAGCTAGCTGATTTCATCAGCGAAGTTGATGATGGGATATTTGAAGCATCTAACAGCTTGGATGTTTCAGATATTGAATTTGCAAAACTTCTTTCTCAAAGCAAGCATAGGCGTGGATTAGGGCATAATTGCAAATCAAAACTTTCCAAAGCACTTTTGAGTAAATCCAGAGATAACATGCTCCTAGCATTAGAACTATATAATAGACCTTCGTTAGAGAACCGGATGGATGCTTTTGTTATGTGCTTTTGTACTGCCTGGGAACAGTTTTTAAAGGCGGTTCTTATTGAGCGGGATGGAGAGAAAAGTATCTTTCGTAAAGTCGGTAAAAAGGGCTTGAAAGAAACGATATCCCTTAGAGATTGCTTAGAAAAAGTCTACACTCAGAAGTCCAATGTTAAAAAGAATATTGAACAAGTTGCATACCTAAGAGACCAAGCTGTACATCTATTAATGCCAGAAATACAAGGGATTATGTCGAGAGTCTTTCAATCTGGCGTTCTTAATTACACCTCGAAATTCGAAGAGTTCACTGAGGTGTCATTTTTAAACAGCAGTCATGCAGGAATGATCTCTTTAGTTGGTGAGTTCAAATCTCCTCCCGTTTCAATTATGAAGTCGACTTATGGAGATGTCGCGAGCGAAATTATCGAGTTGGCTTCTTCAGTACAGCAGGATGTCGAGAGTAGTGATGATATTGAGTTTGCTATCCCTCTGAATGTTAAGCTAGTCTTTGCGACGGATGCAGAAGATGGTAGCACTATTGCGATTGCTAGAGCTGATGAAGGTATCGAGGGTTTGAAAAAGGCTCTAGTTATTGAAAAACCTGTGGACCGGTCTAAATCACATCCGTTGCTACAAAAAGACGCCATTAACCAGATAAACATCCGTCTTCACGAACGGTATGATACTGAAAAGCTCAAGAAGCACTTAGTTAAGCTATGCTCAAAAACCGGTAAACCATTGATTAACAAAAACTGCTTTGAAGCTGTTCTAGCAAAAAATAAATGGAAGCAGTCTGATAATAGATATCATTACAAAAACAAGAATCCTGAATATCATTACTACTCTAATGAATTAGTTGAAGAGTTTGTAAAAAAAATAATGGAACAAGAGGGCTATTTGAATTCTGCCAAGAACTGGCACAATAGCAGGAAATGAAAACTAACAAGCCTATCAACCCTACATCCTTCCATCGCGCCTTTTGGACTTGCCGCGAGCGGCAAGCCCAACAGACACTTTGGTCGGTCACGGGTTATGGGAGCGTTAACAACCTTTATTGGATGGTAAAATCCATGTCAGAACATAAATTATATTTAGGCCAATCATTAATAGATGGGATTTATGAACTTGGTCAGATGTTGGGATATTTTGTTGAGAAAGAGTTTCCGGTCGATCGTCCTTCATATGGAGAAGCTCCAGCTGTTGATGTCGCATGGTTTTCAAAAAAAGGAAATAGGTTTCCACTATTTATATTTGAAGTGGAAAGCAGAGCAACAAATGGGATGACAAATAATCCTCTAAAAGTATATGCTCAAGAAAATAGAGAGTTTGAAAAGCCATTGTTTYTCTTCCATTTAGTTTCTCAAGGTGGAAGTAATTCTAGTCGCCCCCGAAATTTAGAGTCACAATACGGAAGGAATAACTATAGAATTTACTTTATGGGTGGTGGCGATATTGTATCGTTTCTTTGTGATGTACTAGAACAGCACGTAAGAATTAAAGAAGATATTAACTATACTAATTTGTGGGAGTTATTATCATCTGAACCATGGGTAAATAAGGTAGATAGGGTTAAAGTATTACTATGTGCAGCAGAACTCGGGCTATCAAATTTTGAAATTATTCCATCGTTTGTCCGTATCGCAAGATCAAATAAAGAATTGATTCCTAGTGTTATTGATTTATTCTATGCTGAATCGACTACGTTTTTTGAGAATGCTGCCTTTGATAGTTACCTTGGGCAGCAATGGTGCTATCCAATTATTTGCTCAATGATGGTTGGCATATCAATCGAATCAGAAGAAAAAGAACGTTGGTCTCAACATCTCTTAACATGGCAGAATAGTTATTCAAAAATACCTATGATTACTCCTGCATTCGGGCTGTCATGTGACTATGATGATTTTATACTTGGCTGTGCTCCACAATTGATTACAGCAATTATTGTGTTATCACATAACAAAGATTCTCATATTAAGGCGTTTGTACCGATATTAGTTGAGATACTCAGTGAAACAGGTGTTTGCTGGCATGGTTTGAACTCGGCCATATATTTGTTACATATAAGTGCGCGTTTAAATATGGTGTCAGAGTTCAATGTTGCTGTGTCTTATCTAACTGATAACACACCAATTTCAGTAAATAACATATACTCGCCGCCATCTATGGTTTCAGCATCGGAAGGAGAATTCAGCTTTTACTTCCAACAATCGAAAAAACATCATATACCATCGTTGTCTGATTTTATAGCTGAAAATGAATCATTACACGCTGGAAAAACGCCTGACTTACAGGATATTGCACTAAGAGTACTTGATGACAATAGTTATATATATGAATGGTCAGATGATTTATTAGGCGCACTGTGGGCTACAAATTGCTAACAAAGGCATCAAGATGATACTAGACTTACTCCGCTTAGCCAGACAAGTATAAACTCTTTACCCTCACGGCATAACAGAAAGTCACTCAGCTTAACCAAACAAGGACGCGTTTTGATCATCATTAGAAAAGCTAGCCAAAACGATGCACAAGCTATTTTTGATTTAAGAAACCGAGCTATTTTAGCAAAGTGTTCGGCACACTATACGGAAGAGCAGCTTTCACTTTGGACGCAGGGTAGCGTGTCTGAGCGTTTTATTACCGACGTGGTCGATACGTTTTACGTCTCTGAAATAGACGGGCAGGTTATCGGTAGCGGTAAGCTCAACACACAAACTGGTGTAGTTGATGCCATCTTTGTTGAGCCAGATTACAGTGGCAGGGGCGCGGCGAAAAAGATGCTCCAGTTTTTAGAGCACCTAGCGAAAGAACAGGGCTTGCGATTGCTAACGCTCGAATCCACCCTCAATGCAGCGCCTTTTTACCGTGCATGCGGCTTTGTGGGCGATGAGATATCAACGTATCACGCCCCAAAAGGGATCCGTTTAGACTGCGTGCCGATGGAAAAACCACTCTAGACACAACATCGATAATAAGGAGCAAGGATGACTGACGTTTTATCACTGGTTTCAATAGGGTTCGCATTCTTTGTTGTCGCGGTCTCTCCGGGGCCGGCGAACATCTCCAATGCAACCGTCGCCATGAGTAAGGGGCGAAAAGTCAGCCTTGTTTACGGCGCAGGGTTATCTATTGGGCTGCTTTTTTGGGGCATTGTCGCCGCCAGTGGCTTGGGGGTGGTGCTGCAAGGGTCGGTGTATTTACTCATGCTGCTAAAAATCGCGGGTGGCGTTTATCTTCTATGGCTGGCTTATCTTTCTTTTAAATCATCCTTTAACGCCGCCGCGACTGTCTCCACAAACGATCACCAAGAAGTGGGATACCGAAAATGGTTTGTTCGTGGCGTGGTTCTAAATTCCTCTAATCCTAAAACCGTGGTGGCATGGATGGCGGCTTTGTCGGTTGGAATGGGTTCAAGCAGTGATGGGTTGTTTCTTGTCGCTGCGGTGCTGACTTGTATGCTGGTCGGCTTTTTGGTGAATGGGATGTACTCCCTGTTGTTTTCAATCAACGGCGTGATGAACGTCTACCAAAAAGTGGCGCATTGGGTTGAGCGAGTAGTTTCTGGGATCTTTGCGCTGGCAGGATTAGGATTGCTGCGCTCTGCTTTTAGTCGCAATCCTGCGTGAGGCTTTACCTCAACCCAACTTGAGGGGTTAATCTGGTGCCATTCACATAAGGAGTCGACGATGACATCAGCACCCATGATTGAAGAGTATTTACATCGCCTCGCGTTGAGTGAGGCGAAGGGCGTGGCACTGGTTACTGAGCTTATTGAAAAGCACTTGGCGCGGTATGCGTTTTCTAGCCTTAATGCCTTGGCGGGGCAGCCACTTTCTTTGCAGACGGATGCTTTGTTTGAACGATTGGTGGTGAACCAACAAGGTGGCTATTGCTTTGAGCATAATAAGATTGCCTACCTTGCCCTTAAACATTTGGGGTTTAAGGTGCGCAGTGTGCTGGCGCGGGTGATGCTCAATGGTAAGCCCACCAATCCCCGTACTCACCGAATGAATGTGGTTGAGCTCAATGGTGAAACCTATTTAGTTGATGTGGGTTTTGGCAATAAAACCCCTCGCGGATTACTCAATATCAACCAGCGCACCTGTGTCATCGGGCACGATACTTATCAAATCACGCGCAATGGCGATGTGGTGACGGTGGTATTACACGAGCCCGATCAACCGCCACTAACACTGTACGAGGTTGAGCTTTACGACGTAGTAGAAGCCGACTTTGAAGTGGCGCATTTCTATTCTCATCAACACTTAGATGCCATTTTCGTCAATAACCTCGTGGTGTCGTTGATCACCGCTTCACACCGCTATTTGATTCGTAATCAGCAGTTTTTGGTCTGGGATGCGGCAGGGCAACTTGTCACCGATAAAAGCATCGATAGCGTCGAGGCATTAACTCAGCTGGTTCATGAGGTGTTTTTATTGCAACCACCCAAAGCGGTGTTGGAAACCGCATTTGCAAAGGTGACGGCCAACGCGGCGGCTTGAGTGAGCGGATGTTCGCGACGGATGAATGCGATGAGGGTTGGTTAGCACTGATTGAAGACGATCCCTACCATAAACCTCCTCCGTTTGAAAAGCTTGTCGGTGATCTCAGTGGTGCCTATTCACGCCGTATTAATATTCAACATCGCTTGGTCTATCAAGTCCCCGAGGATGAACCGGTGGTGAAAGTGCTCAGGCTCTGGAGCTATTATGAATAGTGGCTGATTCGAATCCCTTTTTCTCATTTTTATTAAGGAACAAACTGTGAAATCTATCTTCTTTTTTAATTCGATGTTGACGCCAAAACTGGTCACCGGACTGTATTGGCTGTTGTTACTGATTGCATTAGCTTCGGGGCTAGGCACTATGTTTGGAGGCTACGGTGGGGTGCGGCTGGAAAACATTGCCATGGGCCTATTTACTATTGTTGCCGGTGCAGTAGGAGCAAGAATTTGGTGTGAGTTGATGATTGTGATTTTTAAAATCAACGAAAATCTTCAAAGCCTCAAAGAGGTGAAAGAGCGTCCAGACGTGTAAATGCGTTGATAGTGTTGAGTATAAAAAAGCCAGCGAGATGCTGGCTTTTTAGTAAGATTATCGGCGCCTTATTCTTGATACAGGCCGAGGTTTTCTTTGGCGTAGGCTTCAAATTCGGTAAAGCCGCCAACGTGCTCTTGGTCAACAAAGATTTGTGGCACGGTTTCAACCGGTTTACCGACGGTTTTTTCCAGATCGGCTTTGCTAATACCCTCTGCGTGGATATCCACATAGCGGTAGTTGAAATCTTCGCGGCTTGTTTTCAATTCTTCAGCCAAATCTTTTGCGCGAACACAGAATGGGCAGCCAGGGCGGCCAAAAATTACGACGAACATAGTCATCTCCTTTAGCGTCAATGGGTTTACTATGCCCGATCCCTGGGTAAGAAAAAAGACGAAATTACCTTTTGCATTGATAGAAAAAATCGATTGTTCTTTTTCACCGCCCGTAAGGCCTTGTGTGACGCGGATGGCTAACAATATGGCGGAATAGTAGGCAGAGCAGTGGTTTGCGACACCGTATAGAAAAGTGTATACCCGTATCACCTGATGTTATACCGATTGAAAGGACCCATCATGAATCCAACGATTGAGACACTGCTTTCTCACCGCTCTATTCGTAAATTTACTCAAGACGCGATTTCTCCCGAGCAATTGACCCAGATTATTGATGCGGCGCGCGCGGTATCCAGCTCAAGCTTCTTGCAATGCACCAGCATTATTCGTGTGACGGACAAAGAAAAACGACGCTTATTGGCGGAATACGCGGGCAACCAAGCGTATGTGGCCGACTGTGCGGAATTTTTAGTGTGGTGTGCCGATTTCCATCGCCATGAGCAAATCAATCCAAATGCCCAACTAGGTTTTACCGAGCAGACGCTTATCGGTGCGATTGATAGCGCGCTGATGGCGCAAAACGCCATGGTGGCGGCTGAATCCATGGGGCTCGGGGGCGTGTATATTGGTGGCCTACGTAACCAGCCGAGCAACGTAGCTGAGTTGTTGGCATTACCTAAACATGTGTTGCCTTTATTCGGAATGTGTTTGGGTGTGCCCGCTCAAGATCCGGAGCGCAAGCCTAAGTTGCCTGCATCTTTGTTAGTGCATGAGAACAGCTACCAAGCGATGGATGAAACAGCGCTTGGTGAGTACGATCAGCAAGTGCGCGAATATTATCAAACCCGCACAGGGGGCAACAAAGATATGTCATGGAGCGAGCAAATTTCGGCAACATTGGAAAAAGAGTCGCGACCATTTATGAAGGATTTTGTGAATAAGCAGGGCTTTAGCACCCGCTAAACGCATCAAGTTTCCCTTTAGTGTTCACCGTGTAAAAAAGCAGCATTGCGCTGCTTTTTTTTATGTTTTTGGGCGCAATATGCCTAAGTTTTCTCACTGTTTTGTTGGCTTAAAGTTGGATTTTTCCTTAATGCGCTAAAACCTATTTACATCCTTGGTATAACCCGTAATATTGCCGCGTTTTTGTGCTGTACGATCATTTTTCCTTAGGGTTGTGAGCACAGTTTTTGACTTTTGAATCATATTTTTTCGAAGTAGGGTAACTATGGAAAACAAATTGGCTAATCCAGCGCCTTTGGGGTTGATGGGTTTCGGTATGACAACCGTGCTGTTAAACATTCATAACGCAGGGTTCTTTCCGATTGATAGCATGATTTTGGCGATGGGCCTGTTCTACGGAGGCCTCGCGCAAGTGATCGTGGGCATCATGGAATTTAAAAAGGGCAACACCTTTGGCACCACAGCGTTTACCTCATATGGCCTGTTTTGGCTGACGCTGGTTGGTTTGATTGTGATGCCAAAGCTTGGCATTGCTGAGGCCAGCCCAGCCGCATTTATGGGATGGTATTTGGTCATGTGGGGTCTGTTTACCGGCTTTATGTTTATCGGCTCACTGCGCTATTGCTTCGCCAAGCAGTTTGTTTTCGGTAGTTTGACGGTACTGTTCTTCCTGCTTGCCGCGCGTGATTTCACCGGCAGTGCCTTTATTGGCACCATTGCAGGCTTTGAAGGGATTGTGTGTGGTTTAAGCGCGATCTATTTCGCGATGGCGCAAGTGCTAAACGAAGAATATGGTCGCACTATCTTGCCAGTGGGCGACAAACAGCCACAGGCAGCTGTGGCGCAACACGCCGCTTAATCGCTATACCGCGTGGGCGTATAGGCTCACGCGGTTATCGTGGCTTCGCTGAGGCGTAATAGGTTATAGCGAAAAGCCCAAACAAAAAGCCCGAGCTCATGACGAACTCGGGCTTTTTTATACCGTGTGAACGGTGCTTATCGCGTCAAAGACGGTTAGCACATCACCTTAACCGCAAGACCGCCTTGCGATGTTTCACGGTATTTTGCATTCATGTCTTTACCGGTTTCCATCATGGTTTCGATAACTTTATCCAAAGAAACACGTGGCTCGGAAGAGCGTTGAAGCGCCATACGAGAGGCGTTAATCGCTTTCACCGCGGCAATACCATTGCGCTCGATACAAGGTACTTGCACTTGGCCCGCAACTGGGTCACAGGTCAAACCGAGGTTGTGCTCCATAGCGATTTCTGCCGCCATGCACACTTGGTGAGGGCTACCGCCCATCAGCTCTGCCAAGCCAGCTGCGGCCATCGAGCAGGCAACGCCTACTTCGCCTTGGCAGCCGACTTCTGCACCAGAAATCGAGGCGTTTTGCTTATACAAGCCACCAATTGCACCGGATGCAGCGAAATAGCGGGTGTAGGTTTGCTTGTCGACGGTTTCGATAAACTTATCGTAGTAGGCCAGCACGGCAGGGATAATGCCACACGCGCCATTGGTTGGTGCGGTTACGACACGGCCACCGGC
The DNA here is from genome assembly GCF_001996125.1 of Salinivibrio sp. PR932. Taxonomy (NCBI): domain Bacteria; kingdom Pseudomonadati; phylum Pseudomonadota; class Gammaproteobacteria; order Vibrionales; family Vibrionaceae; genus Salinivibrio; species Salinivibrio sp. PR932. The sequence continues at coordinate 9,230 of NZ_MUFM01000020.1, forward strand.
GGCGTTTTCTTCGTTGACGGCAAAGGCGAACATGTTCACCCAATCCACCACGGCCATCGGATCAATGTTGTATTTTTCGCTGGTTTTTAACTGGTTACGCAGCGCAGCGGCACGGCGTGGCACACGCAGAGGTCCCGGAAGTACCCCTTCGTTTTCCATGCCGCGGTTCATACACGCCTGCATGGTTTTCCAAATGTCAGCAAAGTAGGTATCGATTTCTTCTTGGCTGTGCATGGCACGCATGTTGGCCATTACCAAACCGCTGATGGAAAAACCGGTTTCTTGCGTGAGCGCCAACAAGCCGTCTGCGGTATTGAAGTCGTAAGGGACCTCCACCGTTTGCATGGCAGGCTGACCGAACTCGGCTTCTTCGACAATAAAACCGCCGCCGATCGAGTAGTAGGTTTTGCTCAGCACACACTCATCACCTTGCCACGCATGGATTTGCATACCGTTTTCGTGCAAGGAGAGGTTAGAGGTATGGAAGTTCATTCCACCTTCACGCGGAAAAGCGACCACATGCTGCTGTTCGCCCAGCGGCAATTGCTCGGTGTCTTCGACGCGTTTGACGAAGCCAGGAATAGAGTCAATATCAACGGTTTCAGGGCTGTTGCCTGCAAGGCCCATGATAATGGCGATATCGGTGTGGTGGCCTTTACCGGTGAGAGACAAAGAGCCGTAGACATCAACGCTAATCCGATCGACGTCGGTTAAACGTTGATTCGCGACGAGCTCATCAATAAAGCATTTACCGGCTTTCATTGGGCCAACGGTGTGAGAGCTGGAAGGACCTACACCAATCTTAAAAATGTCAAAAACACTGATCATGTGTCTTACCTCAGTCAATGCCCTAAGGGCAATGGATTTAGTGTTTACGCAATCCGTCCGTGGTATTGACTGTGATAACGAGCGATACCGCGCTCGTAATGAGAATCAGGAGCAGGGCAAACCCCACTCCTGATTTTTTGGGAATCACCGCAAACATCGATGGATGCGGTTGACTGAGTCATCCCGATAGTCACCTCTATGACTATCACGCATTTTATTGCGATTTAGAAGAACAAACCGTAAAGAATGGCTGAGATTGCAATCAAACCCATGACCAATACAAAGGCGTTGCTAATTGTACCTGAATACTTCTTCATTGCTGGCACATTTTTCACGGCGTACATTGGCATAATGAATAGGATGGTGGCAATGATTGGGCCGCCAAGTGATTCAATCATACCCAGAATGCTTGGGTTTAGGGTCGCAACCAGCCAAATGGTCAGGATCATGAAGACCACAGTGAACACGTCGATTTTCTTACGGTTGACTGGTTTGTTATCGGCGCCACGCATCACTTTGACGATCAAACCGTTCAGACCTTCACGAGCACCTAAGTAGTGACCGAAGAACGAAGAGACGATAGCTACGAAAGCGACGATAGGACCTAGGTACGAAATGAATGGGCTTTCGTGCTTGTTAGCGAGGTAAGAAAGAATCGCGATGTTTTCTGATTTCGCCGCTGCCAGATCGGCAGGCGTCAGTGACAGTACGCAAGAAAACACGAACAGCATCACGAAACCAAGTAGCATACCTGCCGCACGCAGCAAGATTTGCGCAGATTTCTGCTCGGCATCTTTACCGTGGTCACGGCTTTGTGCCATTGAGAACGCTGAAATCGCAGGGCTGTGGTTAAACGCGAAGACCAACACTGGGATAGAAATCCAAAGAGTGATGGTAAAGTCACCAACGGAAGGGACTTGTGATAGCGCCGCCGTGTTCCACTCTGGGATCAGGTACAGCGACATAAACAGCAAGATACCGACCAGTGGGTAAACCAAGAACTGGGTCACGCGTAGCATGATTTTCTCACCCAGCAGCATGATAGCCATCATACCGAGGATCAGAACCAGTGACAGGATCACGCGTGGCGGTGAGGCCATACCTAGCTGGTTGACTAAGAAAGAATCAACGGTGTTGGTGATACCGACGCCGTAGATCAACACGATAGGATAAATGGCAAAAAAGTAGAGCAGGGTGATGATCTTACCCGCGGTCGCGCCAAAGTGTTCTTCAACCACTTCGGTGATATCGCTGCCGGGCTTCTTTGAAGATAGGACAAAGCGAGATAGGCCACGGTGGGCAAAAAAGGTCATAGGGCCAACAAGCAGCGTCATCACTACGAGCGGCCAGAATCCGTGCATGCCGGCGTTAATTGGCAAGAACAGGATACCTGCGCCTACCGCGGTGCCAAACAGAGAGAGCGCCCAAGTCGTATCTTGTTTGGTCCAGCGCAGGCGCGATGTCGCACTGGTACCTGTGGTCGAGGTCGTTTGCATAACAATACTACTCACATTGTGTAGGGGAACAGAAATCAGGGATGGCGAATTCTGGCGATTTCCACGCAGAAAACCAAGAGCTGGATCGCTATATGAAAAAGAGAGGCGAAACTATTGCACCAAAGTGTGATGATAATCACCTAACGTGACGGGATCCGCCAAGATTATCGGCAAAAGTGTCAAGTTTTTTGTTGGTTGAATAAGCACCAATGTGCACTAAAAACAGTACTTATTGCATGGTTTTTGCGGTTATCTTGAGCAAGAGACATGTAATGATAATTGCGTGACCAGCGCGCGCAAAAGTTGTGCTGTTGCACCCCATATTAACCGGTTTTGATGATAAAACGCGGCAACTGGATGCCATTGTCCGTAAAGATAGAAGGATTGCTCGCGGATATGGCCGGGTTGGCAAAGGGTATCAAGAGGCACCTCAAAACATTCGGCTACTTCGTTGTCATCCAGTATGAGTTGGTACTGGGGATCCACCCAAGCCAGCACCGGATGAATGTAGTAACCGGTGACGGTGGGCAGAGGACAAAGCTCGCCAATAATGTGTTCGCGGCCAACCTGAATGCCGGTTTCTTCCCACATCTCGCGGGTTGCAGTCGCGATGTTGTCGCAATCGATCGTTTCGCGCTTACCGCCGGGAAAGCTCACTTGGCCCGGATGATGTTTTAAATGATCGGCGCGGCGGGTCAAAATCAGCTGAATGCCGTTGGGGCGCGCCACTAAGCCGATCAGTACCGCTGCCGGTTGAAAGTCTAATCCGCGTAGAATGCGGGGGGCGAGTCGAACGCGGTTAAGAATACGATTGTCGTGACGTGCCAGTGGGCTGAGGCTAAAGCGTTGGAGAATGTCATTTGGTTGCAGTGGTGTACGGGCTTTTTTCTCCCCTCGCTCCCAATGTGGGGGCACCGTAGGCGACAAGCTCTCTTGGCTGGCGGCAAGATGGCGGCTGTTTATTGTATGATCGCTGAAATAAGCAGGAGTTGCCGCCACGTGCTGCAAAGGGTGGTCGATAAAGAGTGGGTTATGATCGAGCCCATATTGTGGCTCTGCGGTGGGCGCTCCCTCACCTTGGCTTGAGGCACGCATGGATGCCGCGAAGCGGTGTGATGTCCACATTCGTGGGGGAGCAATCTCTGTCATAACAACCTCTCTTTATTCCTGCCGCTTATCCATCAGACTGTGCTAGAACGGGCAGGATACGACTGACCTTATCGAGTGTTTCTTGGTATTCCGCGTCGGCTTCACTGTCGGCAACCAACCCACCGCCTGCCCAGACATGGAGTTGACCTTGATGCCCCACCAAGGTGCGGATGGTGATGCTAGAGTCCATTCGGCCACAACGACTGAGGTAGGCGAAACTTCCGCAATACACATGACGTCGGTGCGGCTCAAGCTCTTCGATAATTTCCATGGCACGCACTTTGGGAGCGCCAGTTATCGATCCGCCCGGGAAGGCGGCGCGTAGCAGTTCAAGCGCACTTTTGTCCTCGGGCAGGGTGCCGGTGACCGTGCTGACCAAATGGTGTACCGCAGGAAAACTCTCTATATCAAAGAGTTTAGGCACAGAAACGCTACCTGGCGAGGCGACACGACCGATATCGTTACGTAACAAGTCAACAATCATCAAGTTTTCCGCCCGATCTTTGCTGGCTGATTTCAACGCGTGGGCGCTGTCAGCATCCTGTTCAGGGTCACTAAAGCGTGGCCGTGTGCCTTTAATGGGTTTGGTTTCTATGTGTTTGTCGTGCACGGATAAAAAGCGCTCCGGCGAGACCGAGAGTACAGCGCTGTCAGCTAAGCGGATAAATCCAGAAAACGGCGCGCCATTACTGGTGGCGAGTTTGCGGTAGGCCTGCCACTCGTCGCCTTGATAGCGTGCGCTAAAGCGTTGGGCCAAGTTGATTTGATAGCAATCGCCAGCATGCAGGTAGTCTTTGACCTTGGCGAACTTGGCGGTGTACTCCGCTTCGCTCATGTTTGCTTGCCAGGTTTCGGTGAGCTCGAATGGCGTGGTTTGCGGCGCCTGCTGGCGGCTAAGCCATGCCCAACGTGTGTCACTATCCGGTGCAATTACGACTGCCGTTTGCTGTTGATGGTCCACAATCAGCGCCCAATCATAAATCCCCACGGCCATGTCGGGCACATCGAGCTCATTACGGGCAATGACTGGCAAGGTTTCCACACATCGGCCTAAATCATAGCCGAAATAGCCCAGCGCCCCGCCAATAAAAGGCCAAGGCTCGATAGCGTCGATATCAGGGAGTAGCTGCGCTTGAAGCGAACTTACCCATGTAAATGGATCGTCGATGTGTGTTTGGGTGTCGCCACTGGCGGTGTAATGGGTGGTAACCTGACCGTTTCGCGCCGTCACGGTGGCAAGAGGATCGGCGACCACAATATCAAAACGACTGTCCGGATGGGTACGGGTTGCCGAGTGCAACAGCATGGCCCAAGGCTGGTGGGCAATGTTATTAAACAGGGTGAGGGCCAAGTCTGTTGCGTAAGGAATCGGTGTAGTGGTCAGCATAGTGGCGTTTTGTGGCTGCATTCTTCTTTTTTGTGATCACGATTGATGCGCTGTATGGCGCGAGAATAGCGCTAAGCGTATCATAGCAAGGCCTTTTCCGGCAGACGCACACTGAATAAACCCGCCGAGGTCATGTAAACCCGCGGCTTCTATAATCACAGGGTGTGCGTGCTCAACAGACGTAACGATAATAACGAGGGGAAGGCTCCCCCACACTGGATACCCGCTTTGGGTCCTGCAAATGACACCAGAGGCAATGATGACCACAATTAAACAGCAAGACGTGATCGAAAGTGTTGCAGATGCCCTGCAATATATCTCTTACTACCATCCCCTTGATTTTGTTCAAGCCCTAGAAAAAGCCTACCACAAGGAGCAAAGCCAAGCGGCGAAAGACGCCATTGCACAAATTTTGATTAACTCCCGCATGTCGGCAGAAGGGCAACGTCCGATTTGCCAAGATACCGGCATTGTGACCTGCTTTGTCAAAGTGGGTATGGCGGTACAGTGGGATCGCCATGATATGACCGTTCAGCAGATGGTCGATGAAGGCGTGCGACGCGCATACACCAACCCAGATAATCCACTGCGTGCCTCTGTGGTCGCTGATCCTGCTGGTAAGCGCCAAAATACCCGCGATAACAGCCCAGCAGTGGTTCACATTGATATGGTGCCGGGCAATACGGTCGATATTCAAATTGCTGCCAAAGGGGGCGGGTCAGAAAACAAAACCAAGATGGTGATGCTCAATCCGTCGGACGATGTGGCCGAGTGGGTGGAGAAAACCTTACCTGCAATGGGCGCGGGCTGGTGTCCTCCGGGGATGCTAGGCATTGGAATCGGCGGCACGGCGGAAAAAGCGGCCGTGTTGGCGAAAGAGTCGCTGATGGAGCACATTGATATTCAAGAGCTTATCGACCGTGGTCCAAGCAATGCCGAAGAAGCGCTACGTCTCGATATTTTCAATCGTGTGAACAAGTTAGGTATTGGTGCGCAAGGGCTTGGCGGTTTAACGACTGTGGTTGACGTGAAAGTGAAAACGGCTCCCACGCATGCTGCCTCAAAACCTGTGTGTTTGATCCCCAACTGTGCCGCGACTCGCCATGTGCACTTTACGCTTGATGGGACTGGACCGGCGGACCTGACTCCACCGAAATTGGAAGAGTGGCCGCAAGTGACGTGGGAAGTGGGCGACAACGTCCGCCGTGTAAATCTTGATACGGTCACCAAAGAAGATGTGCAGAGCTGGAAAACCGGTGAGACTGTCTTACTCTCGGGTAAAATTCTGACCGGGCGTGATGCGGCGCATAAACGTATTCAAGAAATGCTACGCAATGGCGAAGGGTTGCCCGACGGGGTCGATTTTAACGGCCGCTTTATCTATTACGTCGGCCCTGTGGATGCGGTTCGTGATGAAGTTGTCGGTCCGGCTGGGCCAACCACCTCAACACGTATGGATAAATTTACCGATATGATGCTCGCCGAAACCGGCTTGATGGGCATGATTGGTAAAGCCGAGCGCGGTCCAGCGGCGGTAGAATCGATCAAAAACCACAAAGCCGTTTACTTAATGGCTGTTGGCGGTGCTGCCTATCTGGTATCGAAGGCGATTAAGAAAGCGCGCGTGGTGGCGTTTGAAGATCTGGGTATGGAAGCGATTTATGAGTTTGAAGTCGAAGACATGCCGGTGACCGTCGCGGTTGACTCGCAAGGGCAGAACGCGCACCAAATTGGTCCGGATACTTGGAAAGTGAAAATTGCGGAAATGGACAGCTAGTCTGTCATAAGCAGCAATAAAAAATGCGCCAATTTTGGCGCATTTTTTTAACCGTATCACCACGCGTATGCGTTAGGCGACTTCCTCTTCGTCGAGATCGAATGAGGCGGCAATTAGGTTACGTGTGTATTCGTGTTGCGGGTTATGGAAGATTTCTTCTGGCGTACCTGCTTCCATTACTTTCCCTTTTTGCATCACCATCACGCGATCAGACAGGGCTCGAACCACACTCAAATCGTGGCTGATAAACAGATAGCCGATGTTGTGGCGTTTCTGAATATCTTTCAGCAAGTCGATGACGGTCAACTGGACGGAGCGGTCCAATGCTGACGTTGGTTCATCAAGCAGGATGAATGCTGGGTTGAGGATCAGGGCGCGCGCAATCGCGATACGTTGACGCTGGCCGCCTGAAAACTCATGCGGATAACGGTTAATTGCAGAGCTATCAAGGCGTACTTCATAAAGCGCATCTTTAACGCGATCGAGGCGCTCTTTTTTACTCAGTTCAGGGAAGTGAGTACGAAGGCCTTCGGCGACAATTTCACCCACCGTCATGCGTGGCGATAGCGACCCAAATGGGTCTTGGAACACCATCTGCATATCACGGCACAGCGCTTTGTTTTCGCTGTTTTTAATGTCGTGAATGTCTTGGCCTTTAAAACGCACACTGCCTTCCGCGACGGGGAGCAGACGCATAATGGCACGCCCAAGCGTGGATTTACCGGAGCCAGATTCACCCACGATACCGAGGGTTTCGCCGCGGCGTAGTGACAAACTGATGTTGCTCACCGCTTCAAAATAGCGCTTGTTGCCGCCAAAGAAGTCAGCGCCCAAGAAATATTTGATGGTGACGTTATCCACCGACAAGAGATTTTCTGCGTCCTCTTGGGGCGCTTCTTTGCGCCCGCGAGGCACTGCATCAATCAGCATCTTGGTGTAGTCTTCTTGCGGGTCTGCAAACAGTGCTTGGGTTTCGTTAGTCTCTACCACTTCACCTTTACACATCACCACAACACGGTCAGCCAAGTGTTTCACCACGCCTAAATCGTGTGAGATGAACATGATCGCCATGCCCATTTTCTTTTGCAGATCGCCGATCAGGTTCAATACCTCGGCTTGTACGGTGACGTCCAATGCGGTGGTCGGTTCGTCGGCGATCAGCAAATCGGGCTCGTTGACCAGCGCCATTGCGATCATGATCCGCTGTAACTGGCCGCCAGAGAATTCGTGCGGATACTTTTCAAGTGCGCCAGTTGGGTTAGGCAGCTGCACTAATTTCAGCAACTCGGTAATGCGCTCTTTGGCTTTCGCAGGTGTGGTGCGGTGGTGGCACTGAATCGCCTCGGTCAGCTGTTCACCGACACGCATGTAGGGGTTCAGTGAGGTCATCGGCTCTTGGAAGATCATGGCAACACGGTTGCCGCGCATCGCTTGCATCTGCTTGGTGGAAAGGCGCAACACATCGGTGTCGTTAAACGAGATTTGCGAGTCTGGTTTGACGATGGCGTTGTTGGGGAGCAAGCCCATTACGGCACTGCTGGATACGGATTTCCCCGAGCCTGACTCACCGACAATGGCGAGTGTTTCGCCGGGCATGATGTCAAAGCTGACGTTTTTTACAGCATCAACGATGCCATCGTTCGTGGTAAATGACACGCTTAGATTATTGACACTAAGCAGTGGCTTAGAAGCAGATGAAGACATCATCACCTCACTGGTTGATTATTCGACGTCACTCGCCAGCCCAAGATTGTCGTACAAGGTATCAAGGCATTACACGTGCATGCTTGATACAGGGCTAGCGCTCGATTGTTAGAGACTGAGCGAGTGGCATGCCCACTTGCTCAGGGTCAATCATGTTGGGTTGATATTTGTGAGCCAAGCTCAACAATATATCCCCTAGATGCGGATATCAGCCAGCTGGAGCGACTCATTACCCATTAAGGGAGAATGAACAGCTTGCGCCAGTGGAAGAGGTAGGATACGAGTGCCGCGATAACCGAAATGCGCTTTAGGTTACCTCTCCTTGCGAACACGGCTTTTCAACATAATCAGATGTTGATACCAAGCAGCGTGAATATCCATATATCACCCACACAATATACGATTCGGATATAAAAGCAAACTGTTATTAACTGCAAGATTTGCCATGTCAGACTTTGACCTCGCAGACAAAATCACGGCTTTTAGCGTTCGCGATAGTCAATAATCAGGAGGATAAGCAAGGTTTGGGGGGTTTATTTTGCGGGCAACATTTGGCAGGGAGGCTCAGACATCGAGCGTATAAAAGGCGTGCGAATCGTGCAATTCGCACGCCCTGTTAGGTTAGCTGCGATCGAACTCTAAACGTGTCGCGTAGCGCTCGTCACTATGCTGACCGTGCTCGAATGCCACTTGACCGTTCACAATCGTCATATCGATACTTGACCCAAAGGTATGGCCTTCGAACGGTGACCACTGGCATTGGTAGAAGAGGTTATCTATACCAACTGTTTGCGTCTGGTTGAGATCAACCAGTACCAAGTCGGCCCAGTATCCTTCACGGATAAAGCCACGCTCTTTCACCTGATAACGCACCGCTGGCGCGTGTGAGACTTTTTGCACCACCAGAGGCAAATCGAAAATACCACGATGATAAAACTCAAGCGCCACTTGAAGCGCGTGTTGGACAAGCGGTAAGCCTGCCGGCGCTTTAAAGTAACTGTTTTGTTTTTCTTCAAAGGTGTGAGGGGCGTGGTCGGTGGCAATCACGTCGATTACACCGTCTTTCACCGCTTTGATCAGTGCTTGTTGGTGGTGGGCTTCTTTGACGGCTGGGTTACATTTGATCAAGGTACCCTTGGTCGCGTAATCATCACGGTTAAAGAATAAGTGATGCACACAGGCCTCAGCGGTGATCTGCTTTTGCTGAAGCGCTTCGAGCGTTTTCGCAGGCTCAAACTGATACAGTTCATCTTCAGTGGTCAAGTGCAGCACATGTAGGCGTGTACCGTGTTTTTTAGCGAGGTTGACCGCCAGCTGGGAGGATTTAAGACACGCTTCTTTGGAGCGAATGTGCGCGTGGGCATCAATCGGCACGTCCTCACCGTATTTCTCGCGATAAATGTTCTCGAGTTCGGTGATCATTGGAGTATCTTCGCAATGGGTCGCGATCAAGGTTGGGCAATCGGCGAAGATAGCGTCAAGGGTGTCAGGATCATTGACCAGCATATTGCCGGTGGAAGCTCCCATAAAGACTTTAACACCACAGGCACTGTTCGGATCGAGGCGACGAATTTCATCAATGTTGTCATTGGTCGCGCCCAAATAGAAGGCATAGTTAGCGTGGCTGGATTGAGACGCACGTTGATACTTTTCTTCTAAGGCGTCGAGTGTGGTGGTGGGGGGATTAACGTTGGGCATCTCCATATACGTGGTGATACCGCCTGCGACGGCCGCTTTGGACTCGGTCGCGATGGTTCCCTTTTTGGGGAATCCCGGCTCACGGAAATGCACTTGGTCGTCAATCATACCGGGCAACAAATGTTTGCCTGATGCATCAATCACACGGCAGTCTGCCGCGGCAGGGGCACTAATATCGCGGGCAATCTGAGAGATTCGGCCGTTTTCGACCAGCACATCGGTCTCAACAACTTGTCCTTCGTTGACGACAGAAGCGTTTTTAAATAGCAGGGTGGTCATGTTGTCATCCTTACATGTAAAGGCGTCGGCGCTATAGTAGCGCAAACGATTACCTGATTCAGCCCTTGATTTTACAAGGTGATATAAACATCAATTAACACAAGTTTGACCAAATTGTCGCATGCAACTGCGCTGTACATATTGCCCTTGGCAAAGGGGTACCGCATACTTGGCAGGGTTTATATTTATAAAAGGGAGCACACCATGGCGGAAGAAACCATCTTCAGCAAAATTATTCGCAAAGAAATCCCCGCAGATGTTTTGTATCAGGACGATTTAGTCACTGCTTTCCGTGATATTAACCCGCGTGCGCCTGTGCATATTCTGGTGGTACCAAACAAACTGATCCCCACCACCAATGATGTCAATATTGAAGACGAGTTAGCGCTAGGCCGTATGGTAACGGTGGCGAAAAAACTGGCGGCTGACGAAGGGATCGCTGAAGACGGCTATCGTTTGATCATGAATTGCAACCAACACGGTGGCCAAGAGGTGTACCATATTCACATGCACCTAGTAGGCGGACGCGCGCTGGGCCCCATGGTGGTGAGTTAACCACGGCAAAGCCGACGATGGTGTGAATGATGTGTAAAAATCAAATCCAAATTTTGATGATTGCACTTGCCTTGGTGTTGGCGGGCTGTGCAGGGAGTCAGTCGACTGACCTGCGCATTGCGCCACACCAAACCGTGGTTTTTTCCGATCCAGAGCTGGCGACGTCGCTATGGGTTAAAGAGACGATGGTTCGTCGCACCCCAAACGGAAAGCAAGCATGTGTGTGGTTAGAAAATACGTCTAGTCAACCGCAAACCATGCAGTATCGCTTTAGTTGGTACGATAGCCAAGGGCTCCAATTATCGACCTCCGCGGCGTCTTGGCAATCTGTGACCATTCCTCCCCATACACAGCGCGATATTCATGCGCCGATACCTGATGTCAAGGTTTCGCAGTTTCGTTTAGCCGTCATGCAACCAGAATAATCCCCTTGTTTGTTGGCACTTTTTCACGCTTTTCTGGTCTATTCATTTTTTATTTACGGAGTCATCTCTATGTCCGCATGCTGCGCATTGACGGCCGCTTTACGTAAGCCAAATGCATTGGTAAAAGCATTATCGATGGGGCTATTTGTTGTCACAGTTGCAGGCTGTGCACCTCGCACGCAGCCGATTTATCAGCCGTCGGCGCCAAAAGAAACCACCGTGCAGCAAGGGGTGGTGCATGGCAGTTTTAGTCAAGCCATGCGCGCCGCGGTGCAGTCCTTAATGGGCAGTGAAAGCCTGCAAGGCGCCCCTGTTACTTTGGTGCAACCGCTACAAAATCTGACTGACGGTTATATTGATACTGTGGGTGTGTCAAAACAGCTAGAGCAAGGCCTTGCCGCACAAGGGCTGATTGGAACGGTCTCACAGGCGCAAGTCGATGTGGTCCGTCAGTCGTTAGGTTTGGGTGAGGGACAGGTTCTCATTGATCCGACCACGGTGATGCAATACGGACGCTTACTGGGGGCACAGTATCAGCTCGGTGGTAAGGTCACGGGGCAAGAAGAGAAAACCTTATCACTGCAGCTGATGGATTTGACCACAGGTGTGATTGAATGGCAGGACACTCAGCGTTTTGTCAGTCGTTAATCTTTCCCCCGCGTTAAAAAGCTTACTGGAAGCGGCGTTGTGTGAGCACTATTCAGCGCCCGTTTCGATTCAGCGTGTTACCCCCCTCGAAGGGGGCCTGACCAACCGCTGTTTGCGGATTGATGACTCACAAGGGGGACGCTTTGTGTGGCGGCCCCGAAGTCAGGTGAGTGACGCTTTTGCGATTTCTCGGTCGCGCGAGGCGGCTGCGCAATCGCTGGCCGCTACCTATCAACTTGCCTCCGCACCTGTTTGTCAGTTGTCAGAAGGGCTTTTGGTCCCTTGGGTGGAAGGTGAATCCCTTGATCCGCATTCAGTTGAGAGCCGAGCGATCCTGATCGACGTGTTGGTACGTATTCATTCCATGGAAGGCCGTTTGGATGCGCAAGATGTTCGCACCCAATGCCAGCATTATGAGCAGCAGTTGACCTCGGCAAAGCAGCAAACACTCAAGCAGCTGAGTGACAGGTGTCAATGGCAATTACCCACAGATCCGCTCGCCCCTGTGGTGTGTCATATGGATTTGGGTAGTTACAACGTGGTTATTCAGCCAAATGGCGAGCCCTGTGTGCTTGATTGGGAATATGCGCGATTAGGCAGTGCGTGTTTGGACATTGCACTTTTTTGTCGGGCAAACGGCTATACACCAGCACTGGTCGTGTCCGATTATTGTGCGTTGCGATGCATCGAGGGCTCGGTACCGGTTCGCCAAGCGGTAGAGGCATGGCTGCCCTTTGCCGACTATCTCGCGCTATGCTGGTATGAAGTGGGCGCATCGTTATATGGGCTCAGCACTTACCAAGAGCAAGCGCAGCGGTTATATCGCCAACTGGCGGGAATGGATGAATCATAAGGAGAGTTGCAATGGCTAGGTCGCGTTTTCGCTATGGCTTGATAGGGGGCTTATTACTCGTCCTGACCGGATGCACCACCGAGCTTGCGTATAACACCTTGCCGTTTTGGATTCATTACTACATCGATGACATTGTTAACTTGCGCCCCGAGCAATCTCGCCAAGTGAAAGCAGACCTTGACAAGATTCAGCAATGGCATCGAACCCATGAGTTACCCGCGATAGCTGAACGCTTAGGACTGATCGCCACCCACAGTACCGAGCGACATACCATGGCGCAATTGCGTGACCATCAAGAGGCGGTAAAAGCGCGGATCCACGCGACGCTACAGGCGTTTGTGCCCGCGACGGCGCGTTTACTTGATAGCTTTGATGACCAGCAAGCGCAGGCGCTCACCCAGTGGATGGAAGACGAGATTCAAGAGGCAACCGAACGACGTGCAAAGCGTTCTAAAGATGAGCAATTTGCCTATCAACGTGATGATCTCGAGGAAGATACGGAAGAGTGGATTGGCAGCGCTGCGCGTCATCAACAGCCCTTGTTTGCCGAAATGGCAGAGTATCAGCAAGCGGCGATGCCAACGTTCCGTCAGGTACGAGAGCGCTTAGTCAGCCGCCTTTTTGCGATTATCAAAAATCGACAGTCGATCGACACTGAGGCCGCGTTGTCAGAGTGGGTGGACGATGTGGTGGCATGGCGAGCAGGACCGGAGACGGAAACCGAAATGGCCATCTACCGTTCACGCCGGTTAGATTGGTTGTTGCGCCTTGACCGTAGCCTTGATGAGGATCAGCGTTCTCAACTGGTCGATAACCTCATTGAGTGGCAAACGCGTCTGAACGAGATGAGCCGCTAGTCCTGTTCCTCTTCCCTTGGATTGGGTAGGGCGTGGGCGTTGCTGTATGCATCAAAGCACCTACCTCATGGTTACACCAAATACCCTGATTATTTTTAGGGTGATCTTGCTCATTTTTCTGTCAGGATGGCTATGCTATTGATAGGGGTCACAGCTTTGCGATAACCAAGGATGGCTTTCCATGATCTTATATCTTCACGGTTTTGATTCAACCAGCCCAGGCAACCATGAGAAAGTGTTGCAGCTCCAATTCGTTGATGACGACGTGCGTACCATCAATTACAGCACCATGCATCCAAAACACGACATGCAGCATTTGCTCAAACAAGTACAGACGCAGCTAGACGCGAGTCAGGATCCCAATCCACTGATCTGCGGCGTTGGCTTAGGCGCGTATTGGTCAGAAAGGTTAGGCTTTTTGTGTGGGATCAAGCAGGTTCTGTTTAATCCGAACTTATATCCGCACGAGAATATGACCGGCAAAATTGATCGGCCGGAAGAGTATGAGGATATTGCCACCAAGTGTGTGACAGACTTTCGTCAACGCAATCAACAACGAGCATTGGTGGTGTTATCGCGAGAGGATGAAGTCCTCGACAGTCGCCGCAGTTATCAAGTGTTGTCACCTTTCTATCCTGTCCGTTGGGATGAAACGCAAACTCACAAGTTTAAAAATCTATCGGCACATCTCAACGCCATTGCGGATTTTAAAAAGCAGCCCGCCCTCCATACTTAATCGGTTCCCCAGTCGCAAAGCGGGTCTTTGTGCACTGGGGCGCGTCGAATTGACCGAATAAACATCAACAGCGCCTCAGAGCGATGTGAGATCAATAAAACAACAAATGAGATCGCGTATCACTTGTATTTATATTACAGAGCCGGATTCGGCGTATAAATACTTGGAGCCGTTATGTTGGTTGATCTTACACCGTTCGATGAGACGATTTTGGGCACGCATACCCCAGATCCATTGCGTTTTGCCTTCCCGCCGAAAAAACACGCCCACGCGGCGACCCATCAAATGCCTTTACCGCTCGAACAAGGAGTGGCAGCTGTTACACAACAGCTTTTATCACTGCCAGCGCAATCTGGACCGCGGTGTTTATATATCCATGTGCCGTTTTGTCGAGTGAGGTGTACTTATTGTCACTTTTTCCAACATGCGGCGAGCCGCACACTGATTGACAGCTACTTCGCGGCTTTACTCAAAGAGCTTGGTATGAAAGCGGCGATGCCATGGACCCAAGCGCAGCCTTTTGAGGCGGTGTATGTCGGTGGGGGAACACCCACTGCGTTGTCAGCAGCGCAATTGCAGCAATTGGGTCAGGAAATTCGTCGCCAATTTTGGCTCACGCCCGACTGCGAAATCACCCTTGAGGGGCGAATCAATGGCTTTGATGATAATGCGTTCGAGCATGCGCTTGATGGGGGATTTAACCGCTTCTCGTTTGGGGTACAGAGCTTTAATACCCAAGTCCGCCGCGCGGCAAAACGTTTAGATGATGGTGACACTGTGCGTGAGCGTATTCACGCATTGAGTGCCCGTCAGGAAGCGACGATTGTGGTGGATTTATTGTATGGCTTGCCTTATCAAACGGCTGAGATCTTTAGGCAAGATGTGGCCGACTATCTGCAAACCGGCGCCAATGGCATTGATCTCTACCAGTTGGTGGTGGCGCCAAATACGCCGATGCTGCGCATGGTCGAGCAAGGGAAAATGCCCCCGCCGGCAACGACGGCAGAAAAAGCCAGCTTGTTTGCGCAGGGCGTTAGTTTGATGGACCAACACGATTGTCGACGACTCAGTGTCAATCACTGGGCACGTGATCAACGTGAGCAAAGTCGTTACAACCGGCTCGCCAAGCACGGTGCCGATATTTTACCGCTAGGGTGTGGTGCCGGTGGCAGTATTGACGGTATCGGGATCATGCAACATCGCGACTTGGCAACCTATCTCGATGCAATGCAAACCAATACCATGCCGATTGCGCGCGTTGTAGCCGCTGTGGAGCATCGTCGAGTGTATGATGCTATCAAAGCGGGATTAGATATGGGTGTGCTTCACGCGGATACGTTACCGCCTTGGCAAGGGATGAGCGTGTTTCAGTATCTCTCGCCGCTATTCGCGGTCTGGCAGCAACATGGATTGGTAACATTATGTGAAAATAAATTACAGCTTACTCTTGCTGGTCAGTTTTGGTCCGTAACACTTGCGCAAGCCTGCATTTATGTCTTGCAGTCACTCTAACCATCGGAATTTAAAATTCAATTGCTTATCGTCAGCTACCTTTGTTTCGAAGAAAAGTGAACGAAAAGGGCGAAATTTCACTTGTCTTGGCAACAGATTATGGTGTTTTATTTCATCATATAAAGGCGGCCGAATCCGAATCTATGCTCGAAGTAGGCGACGTTTTCCGGCAGAATACGCATAGCGCTCCGGCCATAAAGAACAATGAACAATACGTAGCGTGCGAGAAACAAACTGTAATTTGATTACTGGCCCAATCCCATTTTTGTCAGTGACTATATAAGTGGCTGACGTATAAGTTTTTAATTAGGTAAGGATGTAGAAGTGACCAAAATTATCGTTGTCGGTGGCGGTGCAGGCGGGCTAGAGCTTGCAACCAAACTGGGCCGAACGTTAGGCCGCAAGCGTCGTGCACAAATCACCTTGGTGGATAAAAACAGTAGCCACCTATGGAAGCCATTGCTTCATGAAGTGGCAACCGGCTCAATGGATGAGGGCGTTGATGCTTTGAGCTATCGTGCTCATGCCAAAAATCATGGGTTCGATTTCCAAATGGGGACTTTGTGGGACATTGATCGCGACCAGAAAGTGATCACCTTGGCGCCCATGTACGATGAAAATAACGAACTACTGATGCCTGAGCGTGAGCTCGAGTACGACATCTTAGTGATGGCGATTGGCTCGACCTCTAATGATTTCAACACACCGGGCGTTCGTGACCATTGTATATTCCTCGATAATCCTAAACAGGCTCACCGCTTCCGCGCGGAAATGAACAACGAATTCTTGCGTTTGCATGCTAAACACGGCCAAGGCAGTGTAGATATTGCGATTGTGGGCGCAGGAGCGACTGGTGTTGAGCTATCAGCAGAGCTGCACAATGCCATCAAAGAGCTGCGTAACTACGGTTTCCGTGATTTAGATAGCTCGAAACTGAACGTGACCTTGGTGGAAGCCGGTGAGCGCATTTTGCCAGCGCTGCCTACTCGTATCTCGAGTGCTGCGCACCAAGAGCTGCTGAAGCTGGGCGTCACGGTGAAAACCAATACCTTCGTCACTAAAGCAGACGACCAAGGCTTGGAAACCAAAGAGGGTGAGCGTATTCACGCCGATATTATGGTATGGGCTGCTGGGATCAAGGCTCCGGATTTCTTGAAAGATATCGCTGGTTTGGAAACCAATCGCATTAATCAGTTGGTCGTGAAAAACACACTTCAGACGTCGCGTGATGACGACATCTTTGTGATTGGTGACTGTGCAGCGTGTACGCAAGCCGATGGCAGCATGGTACCGCCACGTGCACAGTCAGCGCACCAGATGGCAAGCCGCTGCTTTAGCAACATTGTTGCTAAATTAAATGGTCGTGAGCTCAAGCCTTATGTGTTTAAAGATCATGGTTCACTGGTTTCGCTCAGCCGCTTCTCTACGGTAGGCAGCTTGATGGGTAATCTGACCAAAGGCTCGATGATGATCGAAGGGCGGATTGCTCGTGTGGTATACATCTCTTTGTATCGGATGCACCAAATTGCATTGCACGGTTACGTGAAAACTGGCCTGATGATGCTGGTAGGGCGGATCAACCGCGTGCTACGCCCAAGTTTGAAGCTGCACTAAACACGTGTGAAGCTGTGCTAAAACAGCCTATAAACCCCAAGACCGAGGCTTGCCTCGGTCTTTTTGATTTGTGTCAATTAAATTAGACAATTTTTTCGCGCGCGTCCTGATCAGTCACTATTTTCATATTAGTGGTGACTAAATAATAACAATCAGGAGGAGCAATGCGTTCAATTATTACTACGGTCGCGATTGCGATTGGATTAATGTCCAGTCAATTCGCCTCGGCGTTACCTCGTAACGAACCGGTGACACCTATTACCCCACCAGAAGAAATTCATATCGGGAAAGCGGAACTGGGTAAAAAGTTGTTTTTTGACCCTAGGCTATCCAAATCGGGATTCATTTCTTGTAACTCGTGCCACAACCTCAGTATGGGCGGCAGCGATAACTTAAAAACGTCCATTGGGCATAATTGGCAACAAGGTCCAATCAACTCACCGACGGTATTAAACTCAAGCCTTTCTATTGCGCAATTTTGGGATGGACGAGCGGCTGATTTGAAAGAGCAGGCCGGAGGACCGATTGCTAATCCCGGAGAGATGGCATCTAGCCATGTTCTGGCGATTGATGTTCTACAATCGATACCTCAGTATGTGCGTGAGTTTAATCAAGTATTTGGTGTTACTGAGATCACGATTGATCATGTCACCGATGCCATTGCTGAGTTTGAGCGTACATTAGTGACACCGAACTCGCCATTTGATCAATGGCTCATGGGCGATGATAACGCGATCAGTGATTATGAGTTGGCTGGTTATCGCCTATTTGTTGAATCAGGATGTGTCGCTTGTCATAACGGTAGTGCGCTTGGTGGCACATCGTTTCAGAAAATGGGCTTACTCGAGCCGTATCAGACGGATAACCCCGTCGAGGGACGTATCGCAGTGACAGGGAAAGACGCTGATCGCTTTATGTTTAAAGTACCGACTCTGCGTAATGTGACATTAACTTATCCCTATTTTCATGATGGAGAAGCACAAACACTCACTGAAGCAGTAGATATCATGGGTCGTTTGCAATTGGGTCGTAAATTCACAGATGAAGAAAACGCGAAGATTGTTGCTTTCTTACATACGCTGACGGGCGATCAGCCAAGCTTCGACTTACCAATACTGCCACCGTCGAACGACGATACGCCAGTACCTAAGCCATTTGAAGACTAGTCAACCTCGCCAGCTTTTATCTTGAATAGGATCATTAGCTGGCCTGTTGCCTAAAAGATAGTAGTTGCCGCTTGACGTGAAAGTCGTCACAATAGCGCCGTAATCAAGATTATTGATATCACTTCTAGAGCAACCCTCCTGACGCCGAGTTTTTCTCATACCACGATATTGATATTCATGACCCTAAGTGATGGGCCATGCGGCCTGTGACGACATTTTTTATTTATTGAGATCAATTAATGAGTTTCTCCTCTTTAGGACTATCTGCACCACTATTGAAAGCCGTGCAAGAGCAAGGCTACACCACACCTTCACCGATTCAGGAAAAAGCGATCCCTGCGGTGATTGAAGGCCACGATGTCATGGCGGCCGCGCAAACCGGTACCGGTAAGACCGCGGGCTTTACCTTACCGATTTTGGAGCGTTTGCAGGCGGGTAAACGTGCTCGCCCTAACCATGTACGTACCTTGATCCTGACGCCAACGCGCGAGCTTGCTGCGCAAGTGCACAAAAACGTGGAGCAATACAGCCAATACACGTCGCTCAGCTCAACCGTGGTATTTGGTGGTGTGAAGATCAATCCGCAGATGATGAAACTTCGCAAAGGCGCTGATGTGCTGGTGGCCACACCGGGACGCTTGCTGGATCTGTACCAGCAAAATGCCGTGCGCTTTTCTCAGCTTGAAGTGCTGGTCTTGGACGAAGCCGACCGTATGCTCGATATGGGCTTTATTCGTGACATTCGTAAGATCTTGGGCTTGCTGCCGGCTAAGCGCCAGAATTTGCTGTTCTCCGCCACGTTCTCGGACGAAATTCGCCAACTGGCGAAAGAGCTAGTCAACAATCCGGTAGAGATCTCAGTCAATCCTGCGAACCAAACCGCTACTGGGGTAGAGCAATGCATTTATCCTGCGGATAAGAAGAAAAAAGCGCCGATGCTATTATCACTGATTGCCGATAATAATTGGCAGCAGGTGTTAGTGTTTAGCAAAACCAAACATGGCGCTAACCGTTTGTCGCGTTATCTCGAAGAGTACGGTGTCAGCGCGGCGGCGATTCATGGCAATAAGAGTCAAGGCGCGCGAACGAAAGCGTTAGAGAAGTTTAAAACCGGTGAAGTACGGGTATTGGTTGCCACGGATATTGCCGCACGAGGGATCGATATTGCCCATTTACCGCAAGTGGTAAATTTTGATTTACCCCATGTGGCAGAAGACTATGTTCACCGCATTGGTCGTACTGGTCGTGCAGGCGCTGTGGGCAATGCGGTGTCTTTGGTTTGTGCGGATGAAGCGAAAGATTTGTTCGCCATTGAACGCCTTATTAAACAGGTATTGCCACGTCATACTCTGGCGGACTTTCCCGTCACGAATCCGTTGCCAGAGTCGAAATTGGATACGCGTCCGATAAAGCCAAAGAAACCGAAAAAGAATAAACCGCGTCAAGACGGACAGCGCTCTGGCGATAACGCGCGCGGACACAAACCGGTAGGCAAAAACCGACGTCATACCGATAGCGCAGGCGACGGTAAGTCACGTGGTACCGGCAATCGCCCACCACGCACGCGCAGCGATAGCAACGGCGCGAACAAGCCACGCCGAGCGCGACCCGCTGCGGTAAAAAACAGCGCATAACCGAGACGCTGTGTACTGAACAAGAATAAAAAACCGGCCATTTGCCGGTTTTTTATGATCTAATTTCAGTATCCTTCAAACGATTAGATCAATAGCCCATTAGTGGACAGGGTTAGTTTGCCTTTCTTACTTGAATAATCATTCCCATCATGGGGTTATCTAAATAGTGGGTCTCGCCACTGCGCATCCGTCGTTTGTGCGTGAAAGCATAGGGCTGCAAGAAACGTTGGATGTGATACTGCTTTTTCACCTTTTCCAAGCCTGCTACCTGTACATTGTTGGTACTCGTTGCCGCATCTTGTTGTGCGTCTGAGGTTTGCAACGGCATATCGATAATGTCTTCAACCAGCGCCCGTCGCTCGCTGGGCTCGCGTAGCACCATATCGGCCTCGACAAACAAGTAATGCTGTACATAGACGCGTAGTGTCCCATCAAGCTCATAGAGCGGCTGGCGAGGAGGGAGAGTATCCAATGATTGCTCTTCCCACTGCGATTCGGTTGTAGAAGCGGTTGCGTTTGTTGGTGCAGCAGGTTGGGCCGTGATCGGGGTGCCATCTGCGTTAAACCGGTCGCTATAATCTCGGCCCGCGCTAACCCGCAGTAGGGGAAGTGCTGCGCGCCCGCTATCATCTTGACGCCAAGCCACGTGCACCATCGGGGTGAAGCCTGCATGGTTGGCCAGTTTGTTGTACGCGTCTGTTAATTGCCATTGGCTACGTGGTAGCGGGGTTAGGCCAGCGTTTTGTAATGCAGTTGTATTGGTGACTAGAACCGCTCGATTGACCGACTGGATATCGGCTTGAGCGGGCCAGCTTTCTTGGACGCTCGCGGGATCTTGATTGCGTTTAAACACAATCAGCTCGACATCATAAAGTCGTTTAGCCAAAGCCGGCTGACTGATGGCTATGAGCAGTAATGCCCAAATGCTTTGCTTGGCAATGCGCGTTAGCCAGCCTTGTGGTTGACGTTGATGGTTTTTCACAGGTTACTCCGTTCTCTTTGGCAAGCCAGTCTGATCGCCGATTAGGCGACCAGTTGGTGACTTGCAAATTGAGTCAACAGCTCATCAATAAAGTTCATCCGCTCACGTCGGTCAGTGAGGCTTTCGACAAACTTAATTTTGGTTGGCCCATCAAATTTATACTTGTCTGGACGCGATTGTAACAGTCCCACTAAGAATCCGGGATCAATTTGCGCATCCTCATGAAATTCAACCACCCCTCCGCGGTCACTGGCTTCGATTTTCTTCACTCCTAGGTGTGCCGCCCGTAACTTGATTTGTTGGATATGTAACAAGTTTTTGGTGGCATCAGGGAGCAGCCCAAAGCGATCAATTAACTCAACTTGAAGCTCTTGAATATCGTCATTCGATTTCGCGCTGGCGATGCGTTTATACATCGACAAACGGGTGTTGATGTCAGGGATATAGTCATCCGGCAGCAGAGCGGGGAGTCGAAGCTCGACGTCGGTTTGCTCTTTTAACAGCGCATCCAAGCTCGGCTCTTTGCCTTCTTTTAGCGCCTCGACGGCTTGCTCAAGCATGTCCATGTAGAGGGTAAAGCCAATCGATTGAATTTGGCCGCTTTGCTCATCCCCCAACAGCTCTCCGGCCCCGCGAATTTCTAAATCATGGGTGGCAAGGGTAAAACCAGCGCCCAGATCTTCGAGTGAGGCAATGGCTTCTAATCGCTTGGCAGCATCCTTGGTCATCCGCTTGGGATGTGGGGTTAGTAGGTAGGCATAGGCCTGATGGTGCGAGCGACCGACACGTCCACGCAGTTGGTGGAGCTGAGCTAAACCAAAGTGGTCGGCACGGTCAATAATGATGGTGTTCGCGGACGGCACATCGATACCGGTCTCAATGATGGTGGTACACACCAAGACGTTGTACTTTTGATGATAAAAATCGCTCATGATCCGCTCGAGTTCGCGCTCACGCATTTGACCATGGGCCACGGTTACGCGCGCTTCGGGGATCATTTCACTGATTTCATTCGCGGTTTTTTCAATTGTTTCGATGTCATTGTGCAAGAAATACACTTGACCACCGCGCATAATTTCGCGCAACAACGCTTCTTTGACCAAGGTGTCTTCGCGCTCGCGGACAAAGGTTTTTACCGCCAAGCGGCGGGATGGGGGCGTGGCGATGATCGAGAGATCGCGCATGCCACTCATGGCCATGTTGAGCGTCCGTGGGATCGGGGTCGCCGTGAGGGTGAGAATATCAATGTTGGCGCGCATGGCTTTGATTTTCTCTTTTTGGCGGACGCCAAAACGGTGTTCCTCATCCACGATGAGCAAGCCCAGATCACGTAGCTTTACATCCGCTTGCAGCAGTTTATGGGTGCCAATCAAAATATCGATTTTTCCCTCGGCACAGTCGGCCAGAATGGCTTTTTGTTCTTTCGCTGATTTAAAGCGAGAAAGTACCTCGACGCGGACCGGTAAGTTGGCAAAGCGGTCACGGAAGTTTTCGAAATGTTGCTGGGCAAGCAAGGTGGTCGGCACAAGTACGGCGACTTGTTTGCTGTTATTGACGGCAAGAAACGCAGCCCGCATGGCTACTTCGGTTTTACCAAAACCGACATCACCACACACTAAGCGATCCATGGCAATGGGGCGGCACATATCCGAGAGGACCGCGTTAATGGCTTGGGATTGGTCCGGCGTTTCTTCGAACGGGAAGCTAGATCGAAATACTTGATAGGCTTCTTTGTCATGTTTGAAGGCAAAGCCAGGCTTGGTTTCACGCTTGGCATAGACATCCAACAGTTCTGCAGCGACATCGCGCACTTTTTCTGCCGCGCGACGACGCGCTTTCTCCCATGCTTCGCCCCCGAGTTTATGGATAGGCGCTGCATCTTCCGCGCCACCGGAGTAGCGGCTAATCAAGTGTAACGCACTGACCGGCACATAAAGCTTGGCGCCTTGCTGGTATTCAAGGGTCATGTACTCGGTTTTGAGTCCACCGGCTTCAAGTGTTTGCAGTCCTTGATAGCGACCGATGCCATGCTCAAGATGAACCACGGGTTGTCCCGGTTTGAGCTCGGCCAAACTGCGTATCACGGCATCGTTGTTGACGCTTTGCTTCCGCTTATCACGACGACGTTGCTGTACAGCACGCTCGCCAAACATGTCGCTTTCACAAATCAGGGCAAATTGACGAGTGTTATCAATAAAGCCTTGGTCAACCGGCCCAATGATAAGACTGAATCGGCCCGGTTGCGCCAGCGCGTCTGAGAGCGACGACGCGACCATGGGGCGGATTTTGGCTTGGGTCAACAGATCAAGCAGTGCCTCGCGGCGACCCTCCGATTCGACCGAGAATACCAAGTGACCGCTAAATTGTTCACTGAATTGACGCAGTGCGGCTAGCGGTTCTTTGGCTTGATGATTGACCGTTAACGTCGGCAGTGGAGAGATATCGACATTCTCACGGCCTGCTTTTTCTGTGACGTTGTCACTTGATAGGCGCAGTTGCGGATAATCTTTCAAGTGGCTAAACAGCTGGTCTTTATTAAGCCAAATAGCGTGCGGCGGTAATAGCGGACGTAAGGGGTCCACACGGCGCTGGTCGTAGCGGTGTGCCACGTCATCGAGAAAGTGTGTCATCGCCGCTTCGATATCACCCACGGTTAAAATCAGGGTGTTATCGGGCAGGTAGTCGAACAGGGTTTCGGTTTGGTCGAAAAACAGCGGTAGCCAGTATTCAATCCCTGCCGGCCATGTTTTTTTGCTGACTTGTTGGTAGACAGATTCCGGTTCTCGGCGGGCTTCAAAGTGCTCGCGGAAGCGGCCACGGAAAAACTCAACGGCGGCATCATCGGTGGGAAATTCGTGCGCAGGCAGCAATTGAATTTGCGCTAACTCACCCGTCGAACGCTGATTCTCTGGATCGAATTGACGAATCGTGTCCACTTCATCATCGAAAAAGTCGATGCGATAAGGCTCATCACTGCCCATCGGAAATAAATCAAGGATCGAACCGCGGCTGGCAAATTCACCGTGCTCCATGACTTGGTCAACATGGCGATAGCCAGCATCCGTCAGTTGGTCGCGCAGCTTCTCGAGCGACAGAATGTCACCTTTTTTCACCATCAATGCATGCTGATGGAGAAACTGCTTTGGCGTCACACGTTGTAAGGCGGTACTCGCCGGCGCGATCAGTACGCCGTCGCGTTGGGTCGGCAATTGATACAGGCACGCCAGTCGTGCAGAGATAATATCTTGATGGGGCGAGAAGCTGTCATAAGGCAAGGTTTCCCAGTCGGGAAAAATATCGCATTGCCCCTCGGTAAATTGGCTGATCGCGGGCTGCAAGCGAACTGCAGTTTGGTTATCGGGCACCAACAAAAAAATGGGGCCCTGATGTTGCTGACGAATGTTGGCGACGGCAATCGGTAACGCCGCACCCGTTAAGTTGCCTAGGTGTTTGACGTCACCCGCACCACGGGGAAGGGTAAACGTGTATAGCGGTTGTTGAGTCATGAATTTAACTGCTTGATTTGTTTCGGTTGAGTGCGCGCTTTCGCAAAAGCTTTTGCTGATGATGTAAGGCGGCGCGGATCAGAGTGTCTCGGTCGTCTTCCAATAAGCGTGTGTATTGGATTTGGATCAAATACTGGGGTGGATGGTCATCGTCAGGCGCTTTTTTTTCACAGTGGGTGACCACGCCATAGCAATAAATCGCTGTGGGCGGAAAATCAAGAAACAGCTTCACACGCACATGGTCGCTCTGTTTTAGTGGTGTGGGGCTTAGATAGGCAAAGCTGCTTGCGCCGAATGCATGGGTGGTGAAGCGCTGAGCGGGATCGTCTTCTTGACTGAGCATATAGCCCATCATTAAGGTGAGCTTTTCGTTTTGCGCTTGCAAGATACGGTACAGTGCTGAGGCATCGTCCGGCTCAAGAGATTGTAACTCTTTTTCAACCTCGTTATCGACTTGGCCACATTGGCTTGCTACCCGAAAGGGCGCGGGGATTTCCGCCATAAATGCATCCGCATCGGGTTGGGCTTGGCTATCTTGAAGCGGCTCAACATTAATGCGTATTGCGGCTCTTACAGAAAAGTACTCGTCTTGGCTCATCACTGTGCCTTATCTTGCAGTCATTTCATGATTATCACGCACCCGTCGCGTTAGGTAAAGTTTCAAGACCGCCTTATCGGGCGTCAACGTGCGCTTCTGGGCAGTATCCGTCAATATTCAGTCAAATCGGTGTGTAAACTTGGCGACATTCGCTCAGGCAGGTATGCTTTGCAGCGAATCAAAACAATAAGCTAGGTGCACTATGTATCAACCCTTATCGGTGTTTATTGGCTTGCGGTATTTGCGCGGCCGATCGGCCGATCGTTTTGGGCGATTTGTGTCGTCTATGTCTACTGCAGGAATTGCCATAGGTGTGCTCGCTTTGATCACCGTGTCATCAGTGATGAATGGCTTTGAAGCCCAGTTAAAAGGCCGCATTTTAGGCGTACTGCCGCATGCGGTCATCGCGGACGGACAAACGGCATCGGTAAAAAACCGCGTTGAACAATGGCCACATGTGGTGGCGACCGCTCCCATTCAAACCACAGAGGCGGTGTTACAAAGCAGAACAGGGCTGAGTGCAGGATTGTTAGAAGGAATTGATCCAACCGCTTATGAGCCGTTGGCAGACCATCTGTTACAAGGGGATATTCAAGCGTTAGCCGAGGGTCGTTATCAAATCATCATTGGCCGGGCGATGGCGAGCAATTTACGTTTACGTGTTGGCGATCAGGTGCGCGTGATGGTCACCAGTGCGAGCCAGTTTACCCCGATTGGGCGGATCCCTGCGCAGCGTTTATTCACCGTGGCGGGCATTTTTCACACTGGGACTGATGTCGACAATCAATTGATGCTGGCTAACATCCATGATGTCGCGCGTTTAATGCGTATTCCGCCGCAGCAAGCGCAAGATTTACGCCTTTTCCTTGACGATCCCTTTGCGATTACCGATCTCAAACCGATGGCAGAGAGTGCAGCGTGGCAAGATTGGCGTGTCTGGCGGGGCGAGCTTTTTCAAGCGGTGAAGATGGAAAAGAACATGATGAGTTTAATGCTCAGCCTTATCATTATTGTCGCTGCATTCAACATTATTGCTGCCTTAATTATGGTGGTGATGGAGAAACAAGCCGAGGTTGCCATTTTGAAGACCTTAGGCATGCAAAATCGCGATATTGTTGCTGTCTTTATGGCTCAAGGCTCACTCAGTGGGTTATTGGGTGCATTGGTCGGGGGCGTATTGGGGGTGCTTGCGTCCCTCTATATCAATGAAATCATGGCCCTGTTTGGGGTGAGTTTGCTAGGCAACGGCCTTGCGCTTCCCGTGGTCGTCAATCCAACTCACGTCGTTATGGTTATGGTGTTGGCTATTTTGCTGAGCACGTTAGCGACCCTTTTCCCTGCTTTTAAAGCGGCATCTGTTCAACCTGCTGAGGCACTGCGTTATGAATGAGTCTTTGTTGTCCTGTCACCAAATCAGTAGAACCTATCAAGAGGGTGGTCAGGCGATTCATGTATTGAATCAGGTGTCTCTGAGCATTGCATCGGGAGAGCTTGTGGCGATTGTCGGCTCGTCTGGTTCAGGCAAAAGTACCTTGTTGCACACCTTGGGGACGCTTGATACACCGAGCGAGGGTGAGGTGTATTTTGAGGGCAAAGCAATTAGCCAAATGTCTGCGAACCAACAAGCGCAGCTAAGAAACCAAGCGCTTGGATTTGTTTATCAGTTTCATCACCTACTGGCTGACTTTACGGCACTCGAAAATGTGATGATGCCACTGCTGATCAATAAAGTTGCACGCAAGACGGCCACAGCAAGAGCAACGGAGATGTTGAATGCGGTCGGCGTGGGCCATCGTTTATCCCATCGTCCTGCTGAGTTATCGGGGGGCGAGCGTCAGCGTGTCGCGATCGCACGTGCGTTAGTCAACGATCCTAAGCTGGTTCTCGCAGACGAACCGACGGGGAACCTTGACCATGCGACAGCCTTGGAGATCTATGATCTGATGCGTTCGTTGAATGCACGACATGGGACGGCGTTTCTCGTGGTGACGCATGACAGTGAGCTGGCAGCCAAATTGGACCGCCAAGTGCGAATGCAAGATGGCCAACTGCTTGCTGTGAGTGCCACTGAGGAGGGGCAATGAAACCACTGTCGTTAGCCATTGGACGCCGCTTTAGTCGTGCCCGCCAGCGTAATCGGCTGGTCTCATTTATCTCGTTGTCATCGGTGATTGGCATTGCCATCGGTGTGATGGTCATTATTGTCGGTCTATCGGCCATGAATGGCTTTGAGCGCGAGCTTAATCAGCGTGTGCTCTCTGTGGTGCCGCATGCGCAAGTGTTTGGTGTTAATGGTCCGCTCGAAGACTGGCAGCAAGTAAAGCGCCAAGCCTTGCAGCATCCTCAAGTGGTGGCTGCGGCGCCGTACGTGGAAATGACCGTGTTGATGGAACATGGCAGTGCACTTAAACCTGCCCAGATCCGCGCCGTTTCACCGAGCGACGAATCGGCCGTGAGTCGCATTGGTGCGTTTATTGATGGCGGTTGGGACAGTTTGCCAGCGGGGCAATCAAATATCGTGCTCGGGCAAGGTGTCGCCGATAGCTTAGGCGTGATGGTAGGCGATTGGTTAACCGTGATGATCCCCGCGGCGGATGCGAGCTTAAAGTTGCGTTCACCTCAGCGAGTGAGAATGCAAGTGGGTGGATTGTTACGGCTGGGCGGACAGATTGATCATGCGTTAGCCTTGATGCGTCTATCTGATGCGCAGCAGTTGATGGCGCTAGATGATGCGGTTACCGGGGTCTCACTCAAAGTCGAACCGGTATTGGAGGCGCGACGTATCGTCCGAGAGGTCGGTCAAACCCTTTCCGCCTATGTGTACATGAAAGACTGGACCAGTGAATTTGGCTATTTGTATCGCGATATCCATTTGGTGCGTTCGATTATGTATCTGGTCATGGTTTTGGTGATTGGTGTGGCCTGCTTTAACGTGGTATCAACGCTGATGATGTCGGTGAAAGACCGTGCGGCTGATATTGCGATTTTGCGTACGATGGGAGCAGGCGATACCTTGATACGACGAATTTTTGTTTGGTATGGGCTATTCGCCGGTGCGTTGGGGAGCCTGATTGGCAGTGTGCTGGGAGTATTGCTGGCAAGCAATTTAACCCAATTAATCCAATGGGTAGAGCAGGTTGTGGGTCACCGTTTTCTCTCTGGTGATGTGTATTTTATTAACTTCCTACCCAGTGAGTTACGCGTGTCCGATGTGGTGGTGGTGAGTTTAACCGCGATGCTCCTCAGCTTATTGGCCGCTTGGTATCCAGCGCGTCGCGCGTGTCAGTTGCAGCCAGCGGCTGTATTGAGTGCAAAATAGCGGCTAGCTAGCGCTAGCTACTACAACCCATCATCAAAAGGGCCAGCATGAGTGCTGGCCCTTTTTCGATCTGTCTCGATAATTTTGGGTTGGTTTTACGTATTGATAATGCCGGATGATGACTGTGTCGCAATGCGCCCTCAAGCGGCTTGTTTTCCTTTCCTACCGTTTTAGCGTTGCCTGATATCAACGTGAATCAAGAGGGTTTATTCGGCTTCGGCAGCACTTCTTTTAACTTGTTCGGAATACGAAGTTTACGTTTACGCCAGCTTCTTACCACGGAATAGCGCCAAATGCCTCTGACGGCAAAATAGCCAATCACGGCGAGCACCAAACCACTGGTCATACAGCCGAGAAAGAAAGGCGGTCCAATGTGACCCATTTGTTCAACCAAATAGTGCCAAGAGAGCTCAAAATGGAAGGGATAGGGCGGTGTGTTCATCATCCACGCGCCGAGTTTATAGGCGAGATAGAACAGCACAGGCATGGTAATGGGATTACTGATCCAAACCAACGCGACCGACAAAGGCAGATTGACACCAAACAAGATCGCCAGTCCCGCGGCCATGATCATCTGGCTGGGCAAGGGAACAAATGCCATGAACAAACCGACCGCAAAGGCCCCCGATGCGGAGCGACGATTCAAGCACCACAGGTTTGGGTCGTGCAACAGGCTTCCAAACACGCGCAGTGCTTTGTTATCGCGCAATGCCTCGCGTTTTGGCATGTAGCGTTGAAAAAACTTCTTGGGCATACCTGCTTAACTTACCTGGATGTTACGCGATGAAGCTGACATTCACGCTCGGCTTGGCTGCGTCGATTTTATCGCTGCCATGGTGGCCCAGTTTGCCACCAGTTTGGACGTGTTTCATTGCGTGTATTGTGTTTCATTTTGGGTGGAAAAAGCGCCTTTGGTGGCTCGCGGGGAGCGCGTTAGGGCTCACTTGGGCTGTATTATCCGCAACCTTGTACCAAGCAGACGTGATCCACATCATTTCTAGCACAGAGGATACTACAATATCTGGCTCTGTGGGCAGCCTTTTTAGCCCCAAAGCCGGCCCACAATCGATTATTTTTGATGTTGATAAAATTAATGATAAACCACTGCCGTTTTTTCGCTCAGTTTGTGTTCGCCTTTATTGGCAATCGCCACCTTTTCCTCAACAAGGTGAGCGTTGGAGGCTCACGGTTAGACTGAAGCCGCCGTATGGACGTTTAAACGAAGCTGGCTTTGATGCGGAGCGTTACTTTGTGGCCCGACGGATTCATAGCAAAGCCAGCCTCAAAAACGCCGAGCGGCTCACACACACACCATCATGGCGGCAATCAGTCTTAAATGCACTGACCCCTGTGCTTGAGCCTTTGCGTTATGGCCGCTATTTACTGGCGCTAAGCTTGGGAGAGCGGCAATGGTTGACCCACGAAGATTGGCAGATCTTAACGCACAGCGGTCTAGCTCACCTGATGGCTATTTCGGGGCTTCACATTGGGCTGGCGTTTGCGTTGGGATGGCAAGTCGGGTGGGGGATCCGTTTGCTGCTGCCCGAATGGCGACTCACCCTTTGGTGGCCGCTCTACAGCGCTATGCTGGTTGCGCTAGGGTATGCCGCGTTGGCAGGCTTTGCGTTACCCACCCAGCGCGCCTTGATTGCCCTATTTATCTATGCCAGTGCAAAGCGCATCGGGGCGCAGGTGTCTCCCAGCACCTTGTTGCAAATCACCTTACTGGCTGTGCTATTACGCGATCCCTTCGCAGGCTTTTCATTGAGTTTTTGGCTGTCGTTTACGGCGGTGTCAGCGCTGTGCCTCGCGCATTACTTGCTGTCTCGTCGGCGAGAGTTCCCGGCAACAATGTATGCCCGTATGGTTTGGCGGGGCAAGCAACTGGTATTTATTCAACTCGTTCTCTTGATAGGTATGTTGCCTTTGCAGCTGGGCTTTTTTTCTGGTTTGAGTGCTGCAGCCACACCATTAAATCTTCTAGCCGTTCCTTGGGTGGGAATATTCACAGTGCCTTTGGTCTTTGTCGCCCTGGTTGTGCAGTCCATAGCGGGCAGTACCGTCGCGGCATTTATTTGGCAAGCGGCAGATTGGAGCCTAGCGCCAGTGATATGGCTTTCCGACGTTGCCCGCCAAGCTTGGCTGCGGCCTCCACCGTTATCGTGGTTGTGGTCTTTGCTGGTTGCGGGAGGATGCTGGTTAATGGTGAGTTGGCGCTGGCACCGGCAAACGTTGCTTTTACTGCTATTGGTGACGACCTCTTTTGCATGGCGTGCGCCACCATTACCCGACTGGCAGTTGGATGTGCTCGATGTGGGGCACGGCTTAGCGGTGTTAATTACTAAAAACGGCAGAGCGGTGCTTTATGACACTGGAAACCGATGGCAAGTGGGCGGAGTCGCGCAAGCGGTAATTACGCCGATTCTTGAGCAACGAGGCATCGAACAACTCGATGGCCTACTCTTAAGCCATGGTGATAGTGACCACGATGGTGGAGCCGCGTTTATCACCGAACGCTTTCAACCGATTTGGCAGCGCGCCAGTGAGAAAAGACGTGGTTATTTACCCTGTCAGCGAGGCGCTAGGTGGAATTGGCAAGGGTTAAGGTTTCATGTGCTTTGGCCGCCAATACAGGCGGATCGTGCGGGTAACAATGATTCTTGTGTGGTTCGGGTCAGTGATGGACGTAGCAGTGTCTTGCTGACCGGCGATATTGAATCACAGGGGGAGTCGGCATTACTGGCGCGCCTGGAAAATCGCGAAGCCGTGCAGAGCGATATTATGCTGGTACCACATCATGGCAGTGCATCGTCATCGTCGTCACCTTGGATAACCGCGGTATCACCGCATTGGGTGGTGGCGTCAACTGGGTTGTTTAATCCGTGGGGATTGCCAGCGCAAGCTGTTCGCGAGCGTTATCAGCAAGCGGGGATCACTTGGTTGGATACCGCGAAAGATGGCCAAGTGCGTTTTCAGCGCCGCCATGGCCGATGGAAAATGACCCGATGGCGATATGATCACCAAGGGCAATGGTATCGGACGCTGTTTGAACGGCGACCGGTAAATTTGGACGACGGCGGGTAAAAGAGTAGAATGCCGGTCTGTTTTACACAGCTAAACGATTTTAATGAGCGAATATCAAGATAAAACGACCTGGCAGACGTTCAAGCAACTCTGGCCATACATCGCCAACTATAAGCTTGGCTTGATCGTTGCCATTGTCGCACTGGTTATCAATGCAGCCAGTGATACCCTCATGCTCTCCATGCTTAAGCCACTGCTCGATCAAGGCTTTACCTATGATGATGTGGCGGGGGATTTCCTCAAATGGATGCCCGTTTATCTCGTGGTGTTGATGGTAGTGCGCGGACTTTCTAGTTTTGTCTCTGCTTACTGCCTGTCATGGGTGTCGGGGAATGTGGTGATGACCATGCGTCGACGCATGTTTAACCACTTTATGAAAATGCCCGTCAGTTTTTTCGATCAAGAATCCTCCGGCGCCTTGCTCTCTCGCATCACGTATGACTCCGAACAGGTGGCGTCGGCGACAAGCAGCGCCTTAGTGAGCCTAGTTCGTGAGGGAGCGTCAATTCTCGGTTTGATGATACTGATGTTTTGGTCGAGCTGGCAGCTATCGGCGATTTTGTTGGTTATCGCGCCTGTGGTGGCGTTTTCGATTCGCGTGGTGTCGAAACGATTTCGTCGCATCTCATCGAATATGCAAGATGCCATGGGGTCCGTCACTAGCTCGGCAGAACAAATGCTGAAAGGGCACAAAGTCGTCCTGAGCTACGGTGGCCAAGACGTTGAAAAAGCGCGCTTTGATAAAGTCAGTAATCGTATGCGCCAACAAACGATGAAACTGGTCTCTGCTCAAGCTATTGCCAACCCAGTGATCCAGCTGATTGCCTCGATGGCGCTGGTCGTGGTCTTGGTACTGGCAAATACCGAAGCGATTCGCTCCGAGCTAACCGCCGGTACGTTTGCAGTGGTGTTCGGTGCGATGTTTGGCTTGATGCGTCCACTAAAATCTCTCACTAACGTCACGTCGCAGTTCCAACGAGGTATGGCAGCGTGTCACAGCCTGTTCAACCTGATGGAGCTCGACACTGAAAAAGACACTGGTGAATATGAAGCAGATCGCGTGAAGGGCGATATTCAGGTGGACAATGTGGTCTTTACGTATCCATCCAAAGAAGCGCCTGCACTTCGCAATGTCAGCTTTGATTTACCCGCGGGGCAAACTTTGGCACTGGTGGGACGCTCCGGCTCAGGCAAAAGTACCATTGCCAACCTGTTAACGCGCTTTTATGACATCGACAGTGGCACCATCACATTAGATGGCGTGCCCATTGACGAGTATAAGCTTGCCAATCTGCGCCAACATGTGGCGGTAGTCTCGCAAAATGTTCACCTGTTTAACGACACCGTCGCCAACAACATCGCCTACGCAGCCGAGGATCAGTTCACCCGTGAGCAGATCATTGAGGCGGCAAAATTGGCGTATGCAGATGACTTTATTCGTGAATTAGATGAAGGCTATGACACCATTATAGGTGAGAATGGCGTCAGCTTGTCTGGTGGGCAACGTCAACGCCTTGCCATTGCTCGTGCGCTGCTGCGCAACGCACCAGTACTGATTTTGGATGAAGCGACCTCGGCATTGGATACTGAATCTGAGCGCGCCATTCAAGCTGCACTGGACGAGTTGCAAAAAGATCGCACTGTGTTGGTGATAGCGCACCGTTTGTCCACGATTGAAGATGCGGATCAAATTCTCGTGGTGGATGAAGGGGAAATTGTTGAGCGTGGCAACCATCAGGCGCTGTTAGAGCAAGACGGTGCGTATGCCCAGTTGTACCGTATTCAATTTGGTGACTGACCATGGTTGAAAAACTTTGGTTTCGTGAAGATGTTCCGGTTTGGGCCGCTCCCTTGTGGCCCATTAGCAAGCTATTTGGCGCGGTGGCACGCTATCGCCGTCAACGCTATCTGAGTGGTAAAGCCCCCAGTTATCGCGCGCCCGTGCCTGTGATTGTGGTGGGTAACATCATGATCGGCGGCAATGGCAAAACGCCGTTTGTGGTTTGGCTGGTGGAGCAACTGAAGGCCCAAGGCTACCGCCCCGGGGTGGTATCACGCGGCTATGGGGGTAAATCGGAACAGTATCCATTGTTGTTGTCGCAAACAACCTCTCCTCGCGTGGCCGGTGATGAGCCGGTCTTGATTGCCCGCCGTACTCAAGTGCCTGTTTGTGTTGACCCGGATCGGAGCGCGGCAGTTAAACGACTCCTCGATGAGGGTGTCAATGTAGTGGTTACGGATGATGGCATGCAGCACTACCGGCTCGATCGCGACCTCGAAATTGTGATTGTGGATGGTCAGCGTCGATTCGGAAACGGGCACTATATTCCATTAGGACCATTGCGCGAGCACACGTCCCGTCTCGCCACCGTAGATATGGTGGTCAACAATGGAGGTGAGCCGCACCAAGGGGAGTGGCCAATGACATTGGTACCGACCGAAGCGGTGAATTTACGTAGTGGTCAACGTTGTCAGGTTTCGATTCTTCCTGAGGTGGTTGCGATGGCGGGCATAGGTCATCCGCCACGTTTTTTTGCCACCTTACAAAAAATGGGTGTGACCCCGGTACACAGTGAAGCGGTGCAAGATCATCAATCATTGAGTGCCGAAGCGCTAGACAGTTTAGCCGCAAAGGGGCAACATCTATTGATGACCGAAAAAGATGCTGTGAAATATCAAGGCATTGCTCAAGACAATTGGTGGTATTTGCCTGTGGCAGCGAAACTCCCTGACACAGCGGCAAACTATGTGCTAGAAAAGCTTCACCACCTGAAAAAGCATAAAAATTAAAGGAAACTTATGGATCACCGTCTGCTTGAAATTGTGGCTTGTCCTTCTTGTCAGGGTAAGCTCTACTTCAATAAAGAAAATAATGAACTCGTGTGTAAGTTCGACCGTGTTGCATATCCGATTGAGGATGGGATCCCAGTGCTGCTTGAATCCGAAGCACGTGATATGTCATTGGAAGAGGTTCAGGGATGACAGACTTTTATGTGGTGATCCCCGCGCGTTATGGCTCAAGCCGATTACCGGGAAAACC
Source organism: Salinivibrio sp. PR932 (assembly GCF_001996125.1). Taxonomy (NCBI): domain Bacteria; kingdom Pseudomonadati; phylum Pseudomonadota; class Gammaproteobacteria; order Vibrionales; family Vibrionaceae; genus Salinivibrio; species Salinivibrio sp. PR932. The sequence goes on from NZ_MUFM01000020.1 coordinate 44,077, forward strand.
ACTCGCTGATATCGGCGGAAAGCCTATGATCCAACACGTTTACGAGCGAGCTCAAGCCGCTGGTGCCAAACAAGTCATCGTTGCGACAGATGATGCACGGATTGTTTCTGCCGTCGAGGCTTTCGGTGGTGAAGTCTGCTTGACCCGAGATGATCACCAATCCGGCACTGAACGATTGGCTGAAGTTGTGACAACCTATGGGTTTGCGGATGATGCCATTATCGTCAACGTCCAAGGTGATGAGCCGTTGATCCCGTCGGCAGTGATCCGGCAAGTCGCGGATAACCTGAACACATACCAACAAGCGCCAATGGCGACTCTTGCGGTTGCGATTGACCAACCGGAGCAGGTCTTCAATCCTAATGTGGTCAAAGTTGTCACTGATCATCAAGGCTTTGCGCTGTATTTTAGTCGCGCCACCATCCCTTGGGATCGGGAGCATTTTGGTGAGGACTCGCCGCAGGTCCCTGAGTCACTACTGCGCCATATTGGGATTTATGGCTATCGCGCCGGATTTATCAGCCAGTACATCCATTGGACACCGAGTCCTTTAGAAAAAATCGAGTCGCTGGAGCAGTTACGCGTACTCTGGCATGGTGAGAAAATTCATGTTGATGTAGCCCGAGAAACACCGCCACACGGTGTAGATACCCAAGCGGATTTAGAGGCGGTACGCGCGCACTTAGCGTCGTAAACGCGTGCGTTTGAGCACCAATAAAAAAGCCGCGATAGCTATCGCGGCTTTTTGTTACCTTTTATGCGCTAGGCTGGGCGATTAGATCGCGTAGCCTTTGCCATGCTTGGCCTAACCGTTCATGCCAATAACGCTCAAATTGTTCCAAGTATTGTGCGCGAGGACTGTACTTAATCCACGGCTGTTTGATTTCTTTTTGCGCCATAAAATTGGTTGGGGCAGGGATAGGGTCGAGCCCGGCGCTTCGAAATTCATACATGGCACGATCCATGTGAGAGGCAGATGTGACTAACACGAGATTACTGCTGCCCACGACAGATGCGGCTTGATAGGCTTCTTCCCATGTATCTTTGGCGGTTTCAAGTAACAGAATACTGTTCTTATTAACGCCCAGTGCCATGGCCACTCTCGCCAACATTCTGGCGTGGCTCACTTCATATCCGTGATCATAACCAGATAAAATCAGTTTGGAGGTTGGATACATCCGATGGATGCGTATACCTTCAGCCAAGCGCATCAGCGCGGTACGTGATAGCTCGGAGGTGGGTGGCAATGCGTCATCAACTACATGACTATTGCCTAACACCATGACGAAATCCACGGGTTTATCCGTGGGGAGAAAGGCGGGATATTGACGTTCCAGTGGCCGAAGCAGTCCAGAGGCGACGGGTTGGAAAGACGCGAGAAAGATACCTAAAAATGCCCCCAAGATAACAAACGATGCCAGCTTTTTACGCTGAGAGAACCAAAGCAGGCATAGCCCGAAAAGACCCAACAACAACAGCGCGGGCAAGGGCATTATCAAGGTTGAGATCAGTTTTTTTAATTCAAACATGCAATGTCGCCCGAAATATAGTCAAACGAGGCACAAATAGTGCCATAAACCTTTATTAACGTAAGGCTTGTGACAAAATATGCCCTTCTTACTATTCAATGATAACGAATGCCATTGTGACTGAGGACAGAAATTTCGACGACATTGCCCACAAATTTGTTAAAAACATTTATGGATCGGGCAAAGGCGAAATCCGCCAAGCAGTAGTTTGGCAAGACATTGAACAGATTTTGCGCCATTTTGACGATGATAGTCGTCCTTTGCATATTCTAGATGCAGGTGGCGGCGTTGGGCCATTATCGCAGCCATTGGCGGCGCTTGGTCACAGGGTCACTTTATGTGATCTCTCTTCGCAAATGCTCGACTTAGCGCGACAGGAGATTGAACAACAAGGCTTACTCTCGCAGTATCAGCTGGTTCACGCCCCTGTGCAAGCGATCGGCGAACATTTGACCACTGCACCGGATGTGATTTTGTTTCACGCGGTGATGGAGTGGCTAGAGCATCCAGAACAGGTGCTAAAGACGTTATTGACCTTGCTAAAGCCCGGCGGTTTCGCATCGGTGATGTTTTATAACCAGACCGGCTTACTCTTTAAGAATTTAGTGTGCGGCAATTTAAGCCATGTTCAGGCGGGGATGCCGCATCGAAAACGCTTCAAACTGCAGCCGACGAAAGGCTTAATGCCTAACGACGTGTATCAATGGATCACGCAAGCAGGATGCGAGATTAAGGGCAAAACCGGAGTGCGGACGTTTCATGATTACATGCGAGATACCCGCACCGGTGACTTTACCTTTGAACAAGTGGTGGCGCTAGAACAGCAGCTATGCCGCGAAGAACCCTTTGTGTCGCTAGGACGTTACATTCACGTCTGGGCACAGAAGGCAGAATAAGATGAGAAATGATGAAAACAACAAGGACAACGGATGAGTGATCAGGCCCAACCAACCCTGACGGGGGCAGACGACGCTCAGACAGTGCCCGAATTGGTCAACTGGGTGAAGCAAGGTGGCTTTTCACTTAACTTGCCGCCGGAGCGATTGGCGTTTTTATTGGCCATTACGGTAATGAGCCAAGAACGTTTCGAAGATGAACTAAGCGAAGGTGAATTGATTGATGCCTTCCGTATCGTAAGCGAACAGTTTGCCGCGTCGGGTGATAGCCCTGCGGGGAATCTAGCCTTTCGCGCCAACAACGCCATTAATGAAATGGTACAAGCCCGTTTGTTGAGCCGGTTTACCAGCGAAATGACTGAGGGCGATAGCATTTATCGCTTAACGCCGTTGGCGATGGGCATTGCCGATTATTATGCGCGCCACCGTGAGTATTCAGCGCTGAAGTTGTCGGTACAATTATCGATGGTGGCAGACGAAATTGAAAAAGCCCGTAGTGCGGCGATGCAAGACGGTGATGCGAAGTTTTGGCGCCACAACGTGTATGGCGTGTTGAAATACTCGGTAGCCGAAATTTTTGATCGCATCGACCTCAATCAGCGCGTGATGGACGAACAGCAGCAGCAAGTGAAAGATGATATTGCTGCGCTGCTGACGCAAGATTGGCAGGCTGCGATCGCCAACTGTGAATACTTGCTCAATGAAACGTCGAGCACGCTGCGCGAGTTGCAAGACACCTTGCAAGCCGCGGGAGATAACTTACAAAGCCAATTGCTCGAGATTCAAGAAGTGGTGCGCTCGCGTGATGATCTCGACTTCGTAGATGCGATGGTTTACAGCCTGCAAATGAAACTCGACCGGATCATCAACTGGGGGCAGCAAGCAATTGACTTGTGGATCGGCTACGACCGTCATGTACACAAGTTTATTCGTACCGCCATTGATATGGATAAAAACCGCGCATTCAGCCAGCGGTTACGTCAATCGGTGAGTGACTTTTTCGATGCGCCTTGGTTTTTGACCTATGCCGATGCAGAGCGACTCCGCGACACCCGTGATGAAGCCTTAGTGCTACGTGACGATGAAGTAACGGGAGAAATGCCTGCACAGGTTGAATTTGAAGAGCTGACGGTGGTGGATGATGCGCTATCACGTCAAGTCTCTGAGATGCTGCAGCGTCACCGTCAAACCGGCCAAGCCATCAACTTAGGCGACGTCCTGAAATCTTATCTGGCCGAGCACCCGCAAGCCCGCCACTTTGATCTCGCGCGTTTGGTGATTAACCAAGCGGTTCGGATGGGCTATTCCCAGTCCGACTTTAACGCGATCCAGCCTGACTGGCAGGCCATTAATGACTTTGGAGCCAAGGTACAAGCGAATGTCATCGATAAATACTGAAATGCCAATGCCTGAAGGGTTAGCAAAAGCGATCGCTAATCCACTCTTTCCGGCGTTGGATAGCGCTTTGCGTGCTGGCCGCCATATTGCCAGTGAAGATTTGGATAACCATGCGTTGTTGGTTGAGTTTGAGCAAGAGCTGAATCTTTTTTACCAGAGGTACAATGCAGAATTAGTGCGTGCCCCAGAAGGGTTTTTTTACCTGCGCCCTCGCTCAACCAGCCTGATACGCCGCAGTGTTCTGTCTGAGCTGGATATGCTGGTGGGCAAAGTCTTGTGTTTTCTTTATCTCAGCCCAGAGCGACTGGCGCAAGAAGGGATTTTCACCACCCAAGAGCTCTTCGACGAACTGATGGCGCTTGCCGATGAGAAAAAGCTGATGAAGCTGGTTACACATCGCGCCAGCGGCTCTGACTTAGATCGTGACAAACTGTTCGACAAAGTTAAAACCTCACTGCGCCGTCTACGCCGATTAGGCATGATCATTCCAATTGGTGAAGGGCACAAGTTCCGTGTCAGCGAAGCTACGTTCCGTTTTGGCGCCGATGTGCGTACTGGAGAAGACATGCAGGATGCACAATTGCGCCTGATCCGCGATGGTGAAGCGGTAGTGCATACCCAAGAGCATATCCAATCCAGCTTTTTGGACGACGATCTGCATGAAGAGGATTCGTCTACCCAATCCCAACCAACTGAGGAACAGACAGCATGAGCCAACGCGGTAAATATCAATCACTCACCATGGTGAACTGGAACGGCTTTTTTGCTCGAACCTTTGATATCGATACCTTGGTGACCACGCTTTCTGGTGGTAACGGTGCCGGCAAATCAACCACGATGGCGGCGTTTATCACGTCTTTGATCCCCGACCAAACCTTGCTTCACTTCCGAAATACCACGGAAGCGGGCAGCTCGAGTGCATCGCGAGACAAAGGGCTGCACGGTAAATTGCAGCCGGGGTCGTGTTATGCCGCGCTAGACGTGGTGAATTCCCGTCAGCAGCGAGTGTTATTTGCGGTACGTTTGCAGCAAGTCGCAGGGCGAGACAAAAAAGTCGATATCAAACCTTTCGTTATTCAAGGGTTGCCTTCACACGTGACCCCGACTGAGGTATTGGTAGAAACACTGGCCAATGGGCAAGCTCGTGTTCGTCAATTAAATGAAGTGAAAGAGGCAGCCGGAGGCTATGAGACCACGCATTTCAAAGCGTTCAACTCGGTCACCGACTATCACGCTCAGATGTTTGAGTTTGGCGTACTGCCGAAAAAGCTGCGCACTCAGCAAGATCGCGGCAAATACTATCGTTTGATTGAAGCGTCCTTATACGGTGGGATCTCAAGTGCCATCACCAAATCGTTACGCGATTATTTGTTGCCGCAAAACGGTGGCGTGAAAAAAGCGTTCCAAGATATGGAAGTCGCTTTAAAAGAAAACCGGATGACGCTGGAAGCGATTAAACTGACCCAGCGTGATCGGGATTTGTTCAAGCACTTGATCACCGAAGCGACGCACTATGTCGCCTCAGACTACATGCGCCATGCCAATGAACGACGCAGCAAATTAGAACAAGCCTTGTCGTTGCGTGCCGAGTTGGGCAGTGCACAAGCGGAATTGCAGCAAAAGCAAGCGCAAGCACACGCGATGCAAGAAGAGCTGGACGAGCTGGAAGCGGGTCAAGATCACTTGGAACAAGACCACCAAGCGGCATCGGACCATTTGCAGTTAGTGCAATCTGCGTTACGTCAGCAAGAAAAAATCCAACGCTATGAGGAAGACTTACTTGAATTGAGTGAGCGCCTTGAAGAACAGATCATGGTGGTGGAAGAGGCGGCCGAGCAATTAGCTGAGGCCGAACTGCGAGCGGCGCAAAGCGAAGAAGAAGTTGATAGTCTGAAAAGCCAGTTGGCCGATTATCAACAGGCACTGAACACGCAACAGACGCGTTCTTTGCAATACCAGCAAGCGGTGAATGCGCTAGAAAAAGCCCGCGCGCTGACGGGCGATGACGGGTTACAGGCTGATGATGCCAGTGCTCGGTTGCAGACACTTAAAGCCGAAGAAGCGCAGCAAACCGATACCGTGCTGTCCCTGAAGCACAAACGTGATCTTGCTTCTGCCACGGCGAGCCAATTTGATCATGCGTTTACGTTATTACGTCGCATTGAGCCGGATGCGCTACGTGAGAAAGCCGGAAAGCAAGCGAAATATTGGGTGGAACAAGGCCGCGAACGTCGTTATTTGGCCGATAGCCTGAATCAACTGCAGTACGAGCAGCGCGAGCTGTTGCAACGTCAGCAGCACCGTGACCAAGCACAATCACTGGTGAGTCAATATCAGGATGTCACCCACGAAACACTGGCCGATGCGGATGCGGTGGAGCAGGCGGTAGCATTGCAGCAAGCGACGCGTGATGAGTTGCAGCTAGCCCGCGAGCAACAGGTCGAGCAGGTTCGCGAGCATCAACGCCAAGATGATGCACTAGCAAACGAAATTCGTGTGTTAGAGGGACAAGCACCTGCATGGATAGCTGCCAACGACGCACTGACCAAGCTCATTGAGCAGAGTGGTAAAGCATTGCACGATAGCCAAGCGGTGATGGCGGCGATGCACGAAACGCATGAGCAGGTGCGTGAACGTACCCAAGCGCGCGATCAATTAGCAGAGCAAAAAACCAAGGTCGAGCAGGCGATCGAGCATCTTGCCCAGCCAGGTGGCAGTGATGATGCTCAGTTGCAAGCGCTGGCGGACACCTTAGGGGGTACTTTGCTCTCTGAGATTTATGACGACATCACCCTTGATGATGCGCCTTATTTCAGTGCGCTGTATGGTCCGGCTCGTCACGCGATAGTGGTCCCTGACTTAAAAGGTGTGAAAGCAAAGCTGGCTGACTTAGACGATTGCCCAGACGATCTGTATGTCATTGAAGGTGATGCCGACGCGTTTGACGACAGCGTGTTTGATGCCGAGGAACTCTCTGGCGCGGTGTGTGTGCATCTCAATGATCGTCAAATGCGTTATTCGCGCTTCCCTGAAACGCCTTTGTTTGGTCGCGCAGCGCGTGAGTACCGTCTCGAGGCGTTACGCGAGCAACGCGAAGCCTTGGTCGAAGACTACGCCAAAGCATCTTTTGATGTGCAAAAACAACAGCGTTTGTCTCAGGCATTCAGTCACTTTATTGCCGAGCATTTAACGGTTGCTTTTGAGGCGGATCCCGAATTAGCCATCAAGCAGCGCCGTGATAAGCGCTCGGCTATTCAGCGTCAATTGGCAGACGCCAAAGCGCAACAGCAACAAACGGACGAGGCAATCAAACGGACTCAGCACGCGCTGCAGATCCTCGACAAACTCCGTTATTGCGCTGGCGCGCTGGCTGAGAACGATCTGGACAGTCAAATCGATGCGATTCAACAGCGGGTTGAAGCGGCAAAGCAGGCTAGTGCCTTTATCAAGCAGCACGGTGACACCCTCACCGAGTTGGAAGCGCGACTCTCGACGTTGGATGCTGATCCTGAGCAGTTTGATAAGCTTGAGCAGGCATACCAAGATGCAGATGCGCAGCTGCAACAGATTAAGCAGCAAGTGTTCGCGGTCGCCGATTTAGCCGAGCGTCGTCCGCACTTTGCCTATCAAGATGCGGCAGATATGCTCACGCAAAGCAGTGAGTTGAACGAGCAACTGAAAAGCAAGCTGAAAACCGCGGAGCAAGTGCGACAGCGTGAGCGCGAGGCACTAAAAACCATTCAGCAACAGACGAATCAATATCATCAGGTATTGGCGTCACTGAAAAGCTCGCACCAAGCGAAACAAGAAACCGTCGCCGAATTTAAACGTGAGTTAGCTGAGTTGGGCGTTCAGGCCGACGATGATGCGATGGAACGTGCTCGCGTTCGCCGGGACACTTTACATGAACAGGTGCACCAAGCGCGTCAGCGCCACAGTCAGCTTTCACGTGGTATTACTTCGCTGGATATGGAAGTGAAATCGCTGACTAAAGGCCTGCGTAAATCATTGAAGCAATACCAAGACTTGCGCACATTTGTGGTGAATGCGAAAGCAGGCTGGTGCACGGTGATGCGTATTGCGCGTGATAACGGTGTGGAAAAACAGCTGCATCGCCGCGAAATGGCCTATATGTCGGCTGATGAATTGCGTTCGTTATCGGATAAATCATTGGGCGCGTTGCGTTTGGCGGTCGCCGACAATGAAACCTTACGTGACGCACTGCGTGCATCGGAAGACATTGGTCGTCCTGAACGCAAGGTACTCTTTTATGTCGCGGTTTATCAGCACTTACGCGAGCGTATTCGCCACGACATTATTCGCACCGATGATCCTGTCGAAGCAATTGAAGAGATGGAAGTTGAACTCGCGCGCTTGACCGAAGAGCTGACGCAACGGGAAAAACGTTTGGCGATTAGCTCAGAGTCGGTGGCGAACATCATTCGTAAAACCATTCAGCGAGAGCAAAACCGTATTCGCATGCTTAACCAAGGCCTACAGAATATTGGCTTTGGTCAGGTAAAAGGGGTGCGTTTGAATGTGTCGATTCGCGAGACGCATGCACAACTCTTAGCGGGCCTGGCTGAGAATGCCGAGCAACACCAAGACTTGTTTGGCAATCACAACCTCACCTTCTCGGAGGCGATGGCGAAGCTGTTCCAGCGCCTCAACCCGCATATCGAGTTGGGCCAACGTTCGCCACAGGTGTTGGGAGAGGAGCTCCTTGATTATCGCAATTACCTCGAATTAGGCATTGAGGTTAACCGTGGTACGGATGGCTGGTTGCAGGCCGAGTCGGGCGCGTTATCGACCGGTGAAGCAATCGGTACGGGCCAAGCTATCTTGCTGATGGTGGTGCAAAGCTGGGAAGAAGAATCACGCCGTTTGCGCGGTAAAGATGTGATCCCATGTCGTCTGCTGTTCTTGGACGAGGCAGCGCGTTTAGATGCTAAATCCATTTCGACGCTGTTTGAGCTATGTCACCGCCTTGATATGCAGCTATTGATTGCGGCACCGGAAAACATCAGTCCTGAACAAGGCACGACGTACAAGCTAGTGCGTAAGATCTTCAACGATCGCGAGCATGTACATGTGGTTGGATTGCGCGGTTTCGGTGAAGAAAAGCGCCGAGAGTTAGCGCAAGAACCCGTCCTCGGCTAGAGGCGAGACTGAAAAATAACAGGGCCAGCAGGATGCTGGCCCTTTTTTGTGGCGTTGTGATTAGGTTTTAAAGTGGCTGATGGTGTTTTCCAAGGTAGTCGCTTGCTCACTTAACTGCGTCACTGTTTCCTCAGTACTGCGGGTGCGCTCTGAGACGCGATCGGCCGATTGCGCCATGGTATTAACGTTTTGACTGATTTCATCGGTCACTTGAGTCTGTTGATTGGCGGCGGTGGCGATCTGCATATTCATCTCGTTGATACGCTCAATCATCTCTGTGATTTGGCTGAGCTTGTTATTGTTTTCTGTACAGTTCTCAACGCTTTCAAGCACAGCACTGTTGGCCTGTTCGATGCCTGACGTCGCTTTACGTGTTTCGAGTTGAAGTGCTTCGACTTTTTTACGGATTTCTTCCGTCGAGTCTTGCGTGCGTGTTGCCAGTGAGCGCACTTCATCCGCGACCACCGCAAATCCGCGTCCTTGCTCGCCCGCACGCGCTGCCTCAATCGCTGCATTCAGTGCCAATAAGTTAGTTTGTTCCGCAATTTCTTGGATGACATCAAGCACCGAGCCAATAGACTCACTTTCTTGCGACAGCTGCTCCATTGACTGCGTGGCACTGGACATATCATTTTGGAGTTGCTGCATACGCGCGACAAGATTATCACCGATCTGGCTTCCTTCTTGCGCAGATTGGGTGATGTTATCTGAAGCTTCAGAGGCATTGCTAGCATGCTCAGAGACTTCACTAATCGATGCGGCCATTTGCGTGGCGGCTGTCGCAACCTGGCTAGAGTTACGCGCCTGCTCATCTATTTGACCGCGCATATCAACGATATCGGTGCTGATATCTTTTGAGGATTGCAGCAGTAATGAAGACGCACTGTGGGTTTGCTGGATAACGTCTCTGAAGCTGGCAAACATGCCATTAAGGCTATCACTAAGCTGTGAAAGTTCATTTTTACCTTTATGTTCAAGCTGGATAGTCAAATCTTTGGTTGCTGCAATGTGTTGAATTTTATCGGCAAGGGCAAGAATGGGGGCGCCGATACTGCGGCCAAGATAGAACGCAGCAATCGATGCAACCACAGCCAAACCCAGTGCGGTCAGTAATGTCGAGTAGAGGATATCATCGCTAATCTGCGCGATAGCGCTCAATGCTTCGGATGTATCCTGCTGGCTCACGACGGCCCATGTAATGCCGTACACCTCGAGTGGCGAATAGATGGCGATAACCTCATTGCCGCGATAGCCCATCTGGGTCATGAGCCCTTGCTGACCCGCCAATGCTTTTGATGCAGCAGCGCTGTCGATGGGTTGCTTACCGGCCGCACTATTCTGATAGGCGATTTTGTGGATTGTTGCTTCATTTACGCCCATCGCTTGAAGCCGGCTAAGGTAGGCGTCTTTGTCATCAGTTAATAGACGTGGTTCAGAGCGCAGACGCTTATCTGGACCGACAAGAAATAGCTCGCCTGTTCTACCCATGCCTGATTCAGCCCATTTATCATTGTTGCTGATAATTTGGCTGATGCGCTCAATCGGCATCTGGAAAATTAAGGCACCGATTTGTTTATCATTTTTATATACAGGGCTGGCGATAAACGAAGCAGGGCTGTCATAAGATGGGTAGTAAGCGGCAAAGTCGACAAATCCCAATTCACCTTTTGGCGCTTGACGGACTTTTTTATAAGCTTGCGCGATGCCGCTCGATGCGTAAGGACCATTGAGCAAGTTAGTGGCGTAATCAAGTTCTTTATAAACGCTATAAACAATATTGCCCTGATTATCAATCAGAAATATATCGTAATAACCAAAGGTTTTTAAATAGTGCTGAAAGTTAGGATGAAATTCGGCATGAATTTCGCTGTAGACTGAACCATCATTCGCATTAGCTAATGTATCTTTACTCCCCAGTGGATGCGTATTCTCACTAATATAACTTTGCTGAAGACGTTTTGCGGTTTCAGTCAACTGATTGTATTTGTCTAATGCACTGGTTGTTTCGTCGTTAATGCTCTGATATTGATTAGCAAACTGTTCTGTATAATATCGCTTCAGTGCGGCGTCTTTTTGAGGGGATGTTGAAACCTCATCATTAATACGTTGAAATGCAGATGAAAACTTTGCTAATGCATCTTCTGTCATCGTGGAGTTGGCCAGTGTTTTTATTTGATTTCCAATAAACTGGAAATAGTTATTTATCTCCGACTTCTTTGCTTGGGTAATGGCAGTGAGTTGATCACTGACTTTCTGGTTAAGTGACTGAGAAGAGAGTGACATAGTTCTTGTCGCAAGAATGGCAGCAACAATAATGACACAACTTAATGAGGCACCTACAATGGCGAGGGTTATTTTCTTACTGACTTTCATCTTGTCACTCCACATACCGCTCTAAGAAAAATATAGATATTAGAGTGTCACTGTGCACAGAAATAAATGCTGTACTCGCGTAATTTTAATGATCTGTCTAATTAGGTGTGCATTTCATAAAATAGACAGACAAAAAGTGACGTATTCTGTCACTTTTTGTTCATAGGGCGTGATTAGTGGGCCGGTTCCGCCGTGAAGTGATCAATGGTGTTTGCTAAACGTTGAGCGCGTTACACCTGAGACGTCGTTATCCCGGCGCTGGCGGATCCCCTCATAATTGACCGAGCCCCATCGTATGCGTTAGCCGTTGATATTCCCTGATGGCCCACTGATATTGGGTTAGCTTAATCAGGTATCGCCGATGGTTTCTGACCTCGCGACCAAGACGAGGTATCGAGAGCACGCGACGATGCTTGATGGTGTTGGCTTGAAAGTGATAATGCCAACCTGCT